>NZ_JBEXVF010000034.1:0-96451 GCF_040629235.1 Amycolatopsis sp. NPDC005961
TACGAGCTGCTCGCCGAGCAGTGCACCTACCCGCTGCACCTCGGCGTCACCGAGGCGGGCCCGGCGTTCCAGGGCACGATCAAGCCCGGCCCGCACCCGCCACCGCGCCGCCGACGACGACCGGCAGCAGCAACCCGGCCGGCTGGTTGCGGGACGCGCTGGCCGACGCGGCGCGCTCCCAGATCCGGGACTGGAACCACCACCACCGGCAGTGGCGCGACGAGATCGCCCGCAACGCCGCCGCGCTCAACCGGGCGGCGGCGCTGCTGTCCGGGCCCGACCGCGCGGCGCTGAACCACATCGCCGGCACCGCCGCGGCCATCACCGACGACCAGATCAGCCGCGCCGCCGAAGCGGACACGCGGGCCAAGCGACCCAGTAGCACCGCCGCCCGCCTCCTGGCCCTCGGTGACCGCCTGACCGCGCTCACCACGAAGTACGAGCGCGCGGGCGTCATCCGCGTGACCCGCTCCTAGCAACGCCGCATCGAACCTGCTCGGTTGGCGGCCCCGCACCGCGGCTTCACTGCCGCCCCCGATGACTGACCACTGTGGATACCCCGCGCCCGGACGTGGCGCGGGGTGTCCCTCTTACCGGAAGAGGTTGACATGAGCTGGCAGGAGGAACGTCGCGCGACCTTGGCGGCGAAGGCCGAACAGGCCCGGCTGGATCAGGCCGCGGCCACCGGCGACGACATCGCGCGGATGAAGGCGGCGAGCGACGTGGCCCGCGCCGACCGCGAGCAGGCCGCCGAACTCGCGCGCCAGGCGAAGGAGGCCGCCGCCGCCAAGCGCAAGTTGCGCCGCGCCGACCGCGCCCAGCGCTGGGCAACGATCGCCGCGTTCGCGCGGGGCCACGTCGTGGACGGGCTGATCTACAGCATCGCGGTGGTGTCGTTCGTGATGGCCGCGTCCGCGATGGCCGGCTACGGCGCCGACGTCTACGCCTCCGGCGTGGGCCGGCTGCTGCCGCTGATCACCGAACTGGGCATGTGGGCCTTCGCCGTCTCGGTCCAGATCGTCCGCCGCAAGGACCGAACCCGGTCGGTGTGGGGCCTCAAGGTCGGGGTGTGGGTGTTCGGGGCGCTCGCGTTCGGCACCAACGCCGTGCACGGCCTGGCCCGCGGCTGGGACGCGATGGTGATCATGGGCGTGGTGTCGGTGGCCGGCGTCATCGCCCACCAGTTGGCGATCGCCGACCCGCCCCGCTCCCGCGCCCAGCGGGCGGCGGACAAGCTCGCCGCTGCCCAGGTGGCCAAGACGAACGCGGCGGCGCGCGCGGCGCTGAAGATGGCCACCGCCCAGATCGACGCGGACGGCAACGCCCGCCTCACCTTCGCTCCCGGCACGTACAAGGTGAAGCGGGGCCGCCTGATCCCGGTGACGCCGGACCCGGACGTCCCCGGCCCGCCGGACGCCCTGGACGCGGCGATCGCGAACCTGCTCGATTCAAGCGGCCCGGCCACCGGCCCGGACCGCCACGGCGACGCGAAGCCCGACACCGAGACCGGGAGTGGGGTCGCCACCGCCGACAAGCCCGGGCACCCGGACGGCACCAACCCGGACCGGTCCGCGTCGCGTCCGGCGCCGCGCACCAGCGGCCGGGTCGACCGGTCCCGCCCGACTGGGGACGCGCACATGGCGATGCTGCGCAAGCGGCTGGACGACGCCGTCGCCGCGGGCGAGCTGGACCCGGCCACGGCCACCCCGTACCGGATCGCGAAGACGATCCGCTGCGGCAAGCCCGCCGCGAAGAAGCTGCGCGCCGAACTCGACAACCCCGCCCAGCCCTGACCGCACCGACCCGGCATCTCGCCGGTCTGGTCCGGCCCGGCCCGAACACCCGCACCCGGGGTGTTCGGGCCGGGTCCGGTCCGCACCGGACCCGCCGCACGAACCCCGGCCGCGGAACCGAAGAAAGGACCACCCCAGCCATGACGCAGGACACCACGACACCCCCCGGGACCGGGGACAACACCACGCCCGACCCGCACACGACCGGCCCGGACCACACCGCCGACACTGGTCCCCGGACCGGTCCGGAGAACAATTCCGACGGCGGTCCCGACGGGTCCGGCACCGTCGTCCCGTTCCGCCGCCCGGACCCCGGAACCGGCCAGCAGACGATCGAGGGAGAGGTACTCGAACCCGGCACCGAGATGACCGTCGGGACGGTCCGCCAGACCTGGGGAACCCGGGTCGTGCGCGGCACCGGCCGGGTGCTCGCCGGGCCCTCGGATGAGACCCGAGCGCGACTGGCGGAGGCCACCGTGGAGTTCTCGCACACCGCCGGGCACCGGATCGGGACCGGCACCCGGACCGGCGCCCGGGCGGCCGGCCGCGGGTGGCGCTTCACCCGCCGCCACGCCTCGATCATCGGCAAGGGCATGGAGGCCGCCCGGCAGCGCAAGCGCGCGGACCGGGACAACACCGACCTCAAGGCCGCCCGCGCCGAAGCCCGCGTGTCCGGTGACCACTCCGCAGTGGAAGCCCTGACCCGGCAGTACAACGAGGGCCGGCACGTCACCGTCGACACGATGCGCAAGTGGGCCGAACTGCTCTGGGGCGTCGCCTGGCGCACCGCCGCCGCGCTCGGGGTGCTGTTCGTCGTCTCGGTCGTCGTCGGCCTGGTCAACGGGCTGGGCCGCTGGCTGGGCGAGTTCAACGCCACCGACGTGCTCGCCGTCTGGCGCGGCGGCCTGGCGTTCGCGTGGGCCGCCGGCGTGTTCGTGGTGACCTGGTGGTGGGCCATCCCCACCGCCGCGGCGCTGGTCAAGCTCTCGCGCTGGTGGCGCGACGGCAACCGGCTCGGAGACCAGGTTCTGCCTGTCCACCTGCGGAAAGAGGCCACCCGCAACCTGCGCGTGGAGCTCTCGGAGTCCGCGGTGGTGGCCGCGCTGGCCAACATCAACAACGGCAAGCTGAATACGTCCATTAAGGACGGGTGGCCCAACCGCGACACCGACAACGCCTGGGTGCAACCGCCGATGATCGACGGAAAGGGCTGGTCAACGAAGATCCGGCTGCCCCAGGGCGCGCCGGTGAAGGCGATCGACAAGGCCAAGGAGATGCTGTCCCACAACCTCGGGTGCCGGCCCATGGAGCTGTTCATCCGCGCCGACGAAGACGACCCGACGGTGCTGGACCTGTTCCGCCTCAACCCGGGCGCCCTGCGGGACCCGGTCGATGCGTATCCGCTGGTCAACGAGGGTGCCACCGACTACTGGACCGGGTTCCCCGTCGGGGCGAACCTGCGCGGCGAACCGATCGTCGCGGACATGCCCGAACGCAACTTCGTGATGGCCGGCGCGCCCGGGTCGGGCAAGTCCACCCTGATGATCACCCTGGCGACCGGAGCGATCCTGGACCCGCTGGTGGACGTGGACGTGTTCGTCTTCGCCGAGAACAACGACTACGAGGCCCTGAAACCGTGCCTGAAGACCTACTCGCCGGGCGCGGGGGAGGACAACGTCAACGCCGCCCTGGACCACCTGCAAGCCCTCTACGACGACCTGACCGAACGGGGCCGGCTGCTGCAGAAGCACAACGTGTCCAGCGTGCTGGAGGCCGGACGGGAGATCGTGGCGAAGGAGCCGGGGTTGCGGCCGCGGATCGTGGTGCTGGAGGAGTGCCAGCGGCTGTTCCGCCAGGACAAGGCCGAAGAGCGCAAGCGGATCGTGAACCTGGTGATCAACCTGTTCATGGCGAGCCGCAAATACGCCGTCCACCTGGCGTTTCTCACCCCCAGCCCGTCGGATCAGAGCCTGCCGCGGGACCTGGTGGCGATGTCGACCAACCGGGCGTGCGGGGCGGTCAACGGCAACAAGGCCCGCAACAACGCCGTGCTGGGCGAGAAGGCGCACGAGGAAGGGATTTCGGCGCTGGACCTGCGGCCCAAGACGAAATCCGCGCTGAACGACTGCGGGACGCTGGTCACCGTCGGGTTCATGGACGAACCCGGCGCGCTGCGCAGCTACTTCCTGTCCGAGCCCCAGAAGGCCGCCATCGTCGCCCGGGCGCTGGAGGCCCGCGGCGGCAACACCGCCACGGCGGAGGTGGAAGTGGTGCGGGACCCGCTCGCCGACATGCTCGCGGTGCTCACCGAGATGACCCCGCGCGAGGGCGAGGCCCACCCCCGCGCGGCGGCCGTCGCCGCGGCGCTGGCGGCCCGCTGGAACCACTACAGCGGGTGGCAGATCAAGCAGGTCACCGACCTGCTCGCCACCTACGGCTACAAAGTCCCGACTACTGACCGTCAGTACCCGGTCGACCCGACCCGGGTCGCGGACGTCCTCTCCGCCCGGGACGCCGTCGGCGCGGAATGAGCCCGCGCGGGTCCGCTCGCACCCACCGAATCCGGGGGTGCGGGCGGCCCCGGCTGGCCCGACTCATCCGGCTCATTCGCCTCATTCCGGCGCATTCGCGCTGATCAAGCCTCTGAACAGGCAACTCATCCGCAAAATGAGCCAGCTCATTTGCTTTTGCGAAACTCATCCGTCGGCTCATTGGCGGCTCATCCGCCGCCCGGCTGCCGCCCCGACCTCGCGACGCCGCACACGCCGCACCCGATTGCTACGCAAGGTAGTCGCCGAGCGGCATGCGTGACGTCCGCCCGGCACCGTCGCCGGGCGCCCTCGCCGGTCACTGATTGTGAAAGGACGGCCCTGATCGTGACGACTTCGCGCGCTCTGCGTCTGCCCGCCCATGCCCACCACGGGGCGCCACCGCCGCGGACGCGGTGGGGCTGCCGCTCCTGCAGCGCCCGCAACCGGATGCGCCAGCGGGTCTGCCACCGCTGCTGCCAGACCCGCCCCCGCCACTAACCCGACTGTCAGGAAAGGACACCCATGGACACCACCAGCCCCCGGGGCCGCAACCGCAACAACCCCGACCTGGCCCGCCCCGGCGGGCTCCACGACGCCATCACCCGGGCCCAGGCACCCGGGCCCGCGCCGGCACCCAACGCCCCACGGAGGCACCGACGATGATCCGCACCCTGACCGCACTCACCCTCACCGCCGCCATGGCCACCGCGGCGACCGGATGCCAGCACACCGGCGACACAGACGCGGCGGCCGCCGCCGACGGCCGCACCGCCGACCGGATCGACCTCGACGCCGCGCGCGCCGATCTCGCGGCGCTGCAGGTGGCCACCGAGGACACCGGCAACCACTACCGCCGCGAGGACTGGCCGCACTGGGACCGCGTGGCCGGCGAGTGCGACGCCCGCGAGAACGCGCTGCGCACCCAAGGCCGCGACGTCACCACCGGCCCACACTGCACCGTCACGGCCGGGACGTGGACCTCGCCCTACGACGGGGTCACCGTCACCAGCCCGGACGCGCTGGACATCGATCACATGGTGCCGCTGGCCGAAGCCGCCCGCTCCGGCACGCGGGCATGGTCGCGCGCGGATCGGGAGCGCTACGCCAACGACCCGGCCGTGCTGGTCGCGGTGACGGCGAAAACCAACCGCGGCAAGGGCGACCAGGACCCGGCGCGCTGGCTGCCCCCGCTCGATCACTGCACCTACGTCGCCCGCTGGATCGCCGTCAAACACGCCTACGGGATGACCGTCGACCGCGCCGAACGGGCCGCCATCACCGGCGTGCTCAACCACTGCTGAACCCCCCGGAGTGGTGAGGCGGCATGGGCAAGAGCGAGACCCGGTACAAGCCGAGCGAGATCACCGCATGGCTGACCGACACCGCCGGGTTCGACCCCGACCCGGCCGACCGGGCCGGACGGGTGATCGCCGCGGCCTGGAACGACTGGGAGTTCTACGCATCGGCCACCGGCCCCGCGCTGATCACGTGCCTGCGCGCGAACCGGCGTCCGGTGACCGAGGTCGACCGGCTCGCCGACGCGCTGGCGCGGGCGTTCGGAGTGCATCTGCACGACGTCGAGGCCTGGGATCCCCGGCCCGACTGGCGAAAGGGGCAAGACCCATGAGTTCGACACACAGCGGATCGGCGGCGCTGGCCGGATTGCGCGCGGCGGCGCTGGACATCGCTGGCAGGGGGTGGAAAGTCTTCCCCTGCCGCCCCGGGACGAAGGCCGCGCACTGGCACAAGCTCGCCGACTGCGCACAGGCCGGCGCCTGCACCGGCGGGCACGTCACCCCGGAACAGCTGGCGTCGGCCGACCTCGACCGGGTCGCGGCGAAGTGGTCGGAAGGTCCGTTGTGGAACATCGCGGTGTTCCCCGGCCCGTCGGGGCTGTTCCTGCTCGACTGCGACCAGCCCAAGCCCGGCCACAAGGGCGAGCACGACCCCGACGGCTGGATCCAGCTCGAGGACCTCGCCGCGGCGCGAGGCGGGCCGCTGCCCGACACCTGGACGGTGGAAACCCCTACCGGGGGCCGGCACCTGCTCTACGCTGCCCCGCCCGGATGTTCGCTGCGCTCGACGGTGAAACACCTCGCCTCGAACGTCGACACCCGCGGCTGGGGCGGCTACGGCCTCGCACCCGGGAGCCTGCTCCCGGAAGGCGGCTACCGGCTGCAGGACGACACCGCGCCCGTCCTGTTGCCGGGGTGGTTGGTCCAGGCCGCCGTCGAACGCGCGCCAGCGGCCATCTCCGGGCGACACGAGAAGCCCGTAGCCGCCCCGGACGCCTACACCGCCGCCGCCGTGCGGGGCGAGACCGACCGCGTGCGTGCGGCGCAACCAGGCACCCGCAACAAGGTCCTGTCCACCGCCGCCTACGCGCTGGGGCAGCTGGTCGGCGCGCGGCTGCTGGACGAGGACTACGCGCGGGCCGAACTGCGGGCCGCCGTCGCCAGCTGGAACACCTCCGACTCCGCCGTCAAGGACGACGGTGTCATCGACACCGCGCTGCGGGCCGGGGCCGACAACAAACGCCGCGTCACCCCGCGATCCGGCCGGCGCCGGGCCGCCTGAACCCGAGGAAGGAAATCCCGCTGTGACGACCACTGCCGAGACCTACACCCGACGCGCTCGCGACATGGCCCGCGTCGCCGCCTACCCGCGCACGATGATCCCACCGGAGAACAACACGTTGCGGGCGACGATGACCGCCCACCCCGATGGGCGCGCGCCCGCCGTCGGAGAAACCACCGCGGTGCCCGGGCTGCTGCTGACCCCGTACACCGGCGGGACCCCGGTGCGCTACACCGGCTTGTGGTGCCTGACCCACGCCGCGTCCGGGGTGAAGGTCACCCGGCCGGCCAGCCACGCCCACACCCGCGAGGCCGTCGTCTGGTTGCAGCGCGAAGGCGTGGACTGGGACCGGCCCGCCGCTGTCTGTCAGGACGACGACCGGATCGAAGCCGCCTACTTCGCGCTGCACCACCTCATGGGGGATGCCTGTCTGGAGGGGCGGCCGCTGCTGTACGCGCGTGCGTCGTGGGTGGCGGCGGCGCCGCGGTGGCGGATCCGCTACCGCGGCCGGATCTCCACCGGCACCTACCCGACGTGGGCGGCCGCCGCCGCGTTCGCGGACTACGCGTGCACGGTCCCGGCTGGTCAGCTGCACCTGCACCCCGATGCAGAGATCGTCCGCGATGTCACATCGCCCGGGTGGACGCTGCGCTGCGCGTCGATCGCCTGCTCGGATGGGAGCTTCCTGGCCGACTGGAGAGACGAGTGTGAGGCCGTGGGCCGCCGCGGTGATCTCGAAGACCTGGCCGACGACGAGGGCTGGCGCGCGCATCCGGATGGCTTCTGGACGTGCTGGGAGTGCACCCACAACTACCACTGACCACATCGGACACGTGAGGGCCGGGCACCGCGTGGTGCCCGGCCCTCACGCTGTCCTGCCCCGTGAACGGAGGAGCCGTCATGGCACGGAAGTATCCGTGGGTGCTGGCCCCGGTGCCGTGGTCCCCGGATCCGGAGTTCACCCGGGGCCGCTGGCACGGCAAACCCCTGCTCTCGCACCACACCGCACCGCGGAACCTGCTCGCCACCCGCCGCCAGCTGCGCGCGCTCGGGAAACGCCCGGGCGGGCAGGATCCGGTAGCGTTCCTGTACTTCCGCTGCCGCAAGGCCGCCAAGATCGTGCACGCCAACCTGTACCTGATCGCCGACGCGAAACCGGTCCGGCCGATGACCCCGGCCCGCGCCGCCGCACTCGAGCGGGCGATGGCCGCCCGCCGCACCTGCCGCGAGTGCGGCGAAACCGGATGGGCGGAACTCCCGCGGGCGCACCGCACCTGCGAAGCCTGCCTCTACCACGCGGGCCTCGATCCCAGCTCCTACTTGCACGACTACCTGATCGGCGAACCCACCTTCGACGCCGCCGGCCACGCCGCGCTGGCCGCGTCCTGACCCCGGGGAGGAAACCCGATGTCCCTCACCACCGACGACACGCCCGCCACCGCCAGACCCGGGCCGCAACTCGGGTTGGGTGGAACCCGCAGCAGCCACCGGTGGGCGAGCGTGCCCGGCAACTTCGACAAGCTCAACTGCCGCGCCCTGTGGCCCACCGACAACGACTGGGGCATCCCGCTGTTACCGCGAGCGGAGTTCGTACCTGCTCGGTTGGTGGCCTACACCGACCGGCACGCCACGGCCACCGCCGGCCCGGGCGCGGCGGTGCATTTCTTCCTCGACGACTATCGGTTCGAGGTCGTCTGGTCCAAACCCGAGCGTGGCTTGTCCCGTTGCCGCACCGTCGGCGCGGCGCTCACCCCGGACTTCAGCCTGTACCGGGACATGCCGCTGGTGATGCAGCAGTGGCAGGTCTACCGCTCGCGCTGGTGCGGCGCCTGGCTGGGCCACCACGGCGTCACCGTCGTCCCCACGATCAGCTGGTCCACGCACGACTCCTACCCCTTCGCCTTCGCCGGCATCCCGACCGGCTCGGTGGTCGCGGTGTCCACGGTCGGGGTGTGGCGCGACCCGGTGGCCCGCGAGCTCTTCGCGGCCGGCTACCGCGAAATGCTGGACCGGCTGAACCCGGCGGTGGTGCTGGTGCACGGCAAGCCGCCAACCGAGCAGGTCCAGGCCGGGACGCCGGTGCGGTGCTTCCCGTCGCGGTGGGACGGCGGTGACCGGTGATGGGCGGGCGAGGATCCTCGCTGGGCAAGGGCCGCGGTGGTGATCTGGGCGGCGGCGGTGGTCGGGGCATGGACGGCATGGGAGGTCCGGCCGCGGACGCCCCCAGCGATGCGGAGGTCGAAGCCACCGTGCGGGAGGCATTCCACGCGGTACTCGCTGCCAAGGGCGACCCCGACATCAAATGGGTCACCATCGCTGACCTGCGTGCCCAGCTCCCCCCGGACGTCGACCGGGCCACCGTCGACCGCGTGCTCGACAAGATGATCGAATCTCCCGACGTGGACATCAACCCGGCGCTCAACCGGAGAATCCTGACCGACCAGGAGCGGGACGACGCCGTGGACATCGGTGGCGAACCACGGCACCTGATGAGGATCAGCGGCCCGGCCGACTCAGGCGGCGAGTCCGGCGAGCCGCTCGCCTCCGAGCAGAACCGGGCCGGGACGGCCGCCGCACCGTCCCGGCTGGTGTCGGGCGAGACGTCGCAGGCTCCGGTGCTGCCGAACGACTGGGGCACCATCAGCAAGGCCGACGGCATCAATTTCCATGATGACGGCCAGATCGGGACGGCGATCAAGAACATGGGCACCGACGCCCGCATGGACGTCGATGGCGAACCGGTCGCCAACGTCCTCGGACGTGTCGCCACCGACGTCGTCACCGGCCGCCGCACCGCCGCGGAAGGTGTCGAGGCGTACAAGGAGATCCGTGACCGCCTGCCCGTGGGCAGCGAAGCTCGCCAGAACCTGGACTTCGCGATCACGCGCATCGACGCCCCCGCCAGCGCGCCGCCCGAGGTCCCCGCCGGGGCACCCGAGCCGCTCAAGAAGCTGATGGACGAGCTGCACTCGATCCCGTTGCTGCGACGCGACCCTCAGGAAACCACGAAGCTGCAGGAGATCCTGCGGGAGAACTTCGATGACGACGCTGACGACGGGCCGATCCACGTGCGCAGCCTCGCCCGGGAGCTGCGCGAGCTCAACGGGGTACGACACGAAAGCGACGGCGACGCGGGCAAGTTCGACGTCAACCGCGCCGTCGACCGAGCCATCGACGCACTCACCGAACGCGAGCAACGGTCCTGACCGGACCTGCTCGGTTCCTGACGACATCACCATCCCGCGTGCCCGGCCCTTTTCGTGCTCATCGTCCGAAAGCGAGCTAGCCCACCGCGCACCCGAGCAAGGCGCGCCGTGGGACGAAGACGGCGCCCCCACCGCTGCCTGACCGACTGACTACCGCCGCGTCACGCGGCGGTGCACCACCTGCACCAGGAGGACACGCCCATGGCCACGACTCCGGAAAGCACACCGAACCGAGCACGTCCCCTGTGGCCGATCGGCGACGGGGGCCGCCCACTGCTGCGCATCGGCGAGGACCCCGAGGCGATCCGGGTTCTGACCGCCGCGCTCAACGACCGCATCGTGCCCGACACCTACGTCTCCGACGGTGCCCCCGTCGTGGTGGAGGAGATCTCCGGAGCGGCGGGCCCGGCCACAGGAGACGACGACGTGGCGTTGCCGATCACCGCGTCGGTGCTCAAGCCACCGCTGCTGGCCGGGCTGCTGGCTGAGCACACCCAGATCATCCAGTCCAAGAACAAGGGAGGCGACGAAGAGGTGACGCCCGGGCGGGACGTGCTCGGGGCGGTGCTGGCGCGGCAGCACTGGCCGGGGCTGCCGGTGTTGCGGCGGATCATCTCCACGCCGGTGATCCGCCCGGACGGCACCTTGTTGCAAAAGCCGGGCTACGACCCGGCGACCGGGTTCTACCTCGCGGCCAACGACGACCTCGCCCCGATCCCGGACCACCCCAGCCCGGAGGAAGTGACGGCGGCGCGGGAGTTTCTGCTGGACCGCTTCCTGCGGGACTTCCCGTGGCGAAGCGACGCTGACCGGGCGAACTACATGGCCCTGTTGGTGACCCCGCTGATCCGGCCCTACACCCGCGCGTTGTCGCCGTTCGGGATGATCGAGGCGTCCATGCCCGGCTCCGGCAAGACGATCCTGACTGGGTGCGTGGGGCTGCTGGTCGGGCAGAAAGTGCTGACCTGGAACGACTCGGAAGACGAGCTGCGCAAGCTCATCACCACCGTCCTCGCCGAAGCCGCCGGCGTGGTGGTGTTCGACAACCTGACCGAGGGATCGGTGGTCAAGTCGGCGACGCTCGCGCGGCTGATGACCGAGCGGACGTGGTCGGATCGCCGGCTGGGCACCAACGCCGCGGCCACCTACCCGAACGACCGGCTGTGGCTGGCCACCGGCAACAACCTGCACACCGGCGCGGACATGGCCTCGCGCACGGTGTGGGTGCGGCTGGACCCGAACTGTCCCCGCCCGGAAGCCCGGACCGGGTTCACGATCCCGAACCTGGACTCCTGGATTCTGGACCCGGTCAACCGGGCGACGGTGTTGCGGCACGTGCTGATCCTGATTCTCGACTGGACCATGCACGGGGCACCGACGGCCACCGCGGTCCCGCAGATGCGGCAGTTCACCGCGTGGGCCCGTCAGCTGGGCGGGTTCCTCGAACACCACGGCATCGGCGGGTTCCTCGCCAACGCCGCGGCCAACCGGGACCTGGACGACGACAACGCCGAATGGCGCTCGTTCCTGCTCACTTGGCGCGACATCAACGGCGACCGGGCGCTGACGGCCAAGGAGCTGACCGTCAGCGGGCAGGACAGCATGGTCGGCACCGACGTGTGGGACGGGACGTTCCCGACCAACGGCGCCGGCCGTCCGCTCACCACCAAGTCGCTCGGTCGTTTGCTGGCAGGGCATGTGGACCGCTGGCACGGCGACGTCGTGCTACGCAGCGTGCTCGAAAGCCACAAGAACGTCCTGACCTACTGGGTTGAGAAGGACGGTTCGTAGTCACAACAGGGGAGAAGAAACCCGCAAACCCGCAAACCCGCAAAAGATCTTGTTCTAGCTCTCTGACCAGCGAAAATAAGGTCATGATCGTTTGCGGGTTTGTCGCGGGCACCGGACCCGCAAACCCGCAAACCCGCCGATACGCGGGCTCAAACCCGCAAACCCGCAGACTAACCCGCCAGCAGATCCGCAGGTCAACGGCCACTTTGCGGGTTTGCGGGTTTGCGGGTTTCTTCCCGCCCCGCCACACAACACCGGCACACCCGCGGCAAGTCCGCCGTCCCGCCACCTGCCAGCACGCCACCCCGACCACCTACGCACCGTCAGCAGAAGGGCTCACCACCCAATGGCTACGACCAACGACATCGCTCAACTCGCCGCCGGCCTCGCCCAACTCGCCGAACGCCTCGCCACGGAGCACGCCGACAAGGCTCGACCGGCGCCCCGGCCGCTGCCGCCGCGGGTTCTCCTGACCGTCGAAGAGGCCGGAGAACGGCTTGGCATTGGCCGGACGACGGCCTACAGCCTGGTCCGCTCCGGCGAACTGGAATCCGTCCGCATCGGCCGACTCCGCCGCATTTCCGTATCCGCCATCAACGAATTTGCCGCCCGCCTGATCGCAGGCGACACCCCGCACCAAGCCGCCTAGGAGGTCATTCCATTGGCACGTAGCAAGCGCCCTGAAGGTACGCGAAACCCGAATGGCGAAGGGAGCTTCTACTACAGCGAATACGACGGATACTGGCACGCCAAAGTCACTGTCGGAGTTCTCGACAACGGCGAGCCGGATCGCCGCCACGTGAAGCGCCGCGACGAAACCGAAGCGCGAGAAGAGTACCGAGCCTTGCTCAACGAGCGCGACAACGGCACCGTCCGGAAGAAGGGCAAGAAGTGGAAGGTAAACGCTTGGCTCACTCACTGGGTTGAGAACATCGCGCCGCTCACGGCGCGATACAAGACAGTCGTGGGCTACAAAACGGCCGTGTACAAGCACCTCGTGCCCGGCGTTGGCGCGCACTGGATGCGCCAGATCGAACCCGACCACTTCGAGAAGCTGTACACGAAGATGCTGGACGCCGGACTCAAGCCGGCCACCGTGCATCAGGTCCACCGGACAGCAAGGACCGCTTTCGCCGAAGCGGAACGGCGCGGCATCGTGTTCCGCAACGTCGTCCGCCTTGCACGTGCTCCCCGAGTGGACGAGGAAGAAATCGAGCCCTTGGAGCTGGAAGACGTCCAGAACGTCATCACGGCAGCGCTGAAAAGGCCGAACGGTGTCCGATACGTCATCGCTTTGGCCCTTGGTGGGCGACAGGGGGAATCGCTCGGGTTCAAGTGGACCGCTCTGGATAAGAAGCGAAAGACGCTGCGCGTCCGGAAGGCGATTCAGCGGCAGAAGTGGAAGCACGGATGCGACGACCTCAATGCGTGCGGAGCGAAATACCACAAGAC
This sequence comes from Amycolatopsis sp. NPDC005961, assembly GCF_040629235.1. Lineage (NCBI taxonomy): Bacteria > Bacillati > Actinomycetota > Actinomycetes > Pseudonocardiales > Pseudonocardiaceae > Amycolatopsis > Amycolatopsis sp. NPDC005961. The sequence goes on from NZ_JBEXVF010000034.1 coordinate 13,351, forward strand.
CAAACCGTGTAAGGACCCCTGCGCGAAGCACACGCGCCCATGCCCACCACCGTGCCCGCCCGATTGCGTGGAACACGCGCGAATGTGTCCCCAACGGCACGGCGGCGGGCTCGTGGAGGTCGACGTGAAGTCGCGGGCCGGCCGCCGAACGTGGACGCTTCCTGATGAGCTGTTCGGCCTGATCGAGCGTCACGAAGAGCAGCAGCAGCACGCCCGGGAGCACGCCGGCAGTGAGTGGCACGAAGGCGGGTGGATGTTCACCCAGCCCAACGGCAAGCCGATCGACCCGAGGGCCGACTACGGCACCTGGTGCGAGCTGCTCGCCGAAGCGGAGGTGCGGCCCGCCCGACTGCATGACGCACGCCACACCGCCGCTACCGTGCTGCTGCTGCTCGGTGTGGACCCTCGCGTCGTCATGCAGATGATGGGCTGGTCCACGGAGAGCATGAAGAAGCGCTACCAGCACGTGACGGAGGCGCTTCGCCAGGACGTCGCCGGGCAGCTCAACGACTACTTCTGGAAGGCCGCGTGAGGCACCCATTGGGCACTTCTTTGGGCACCTGACGCACGAAACAGCCCCCGTCCGAGTGGGGCGGGGGCTGTTTTGGCTGATCAGAACGGTGGCCAGGGCCGGGGTCGAACCGGCGACCTTCCGCTTTTCAGGCGGACGCTCGTACCAACTGAGCTACCTGGCCGGGAACGCCGGCAAGGAGCCGAACGATCTTGCGACCCTGACGGGACTCGAACCCGCGACCTTCGCCGTGACAGGGCGACGCGCTAACCAACTGCGCCACAGGGCCTTGCGTACTACTGTCTTACTGTACTGCGTACTCCCAACGGGATTCGAACCCGCGTTGCCGCCTTGAAAGGGCGGAGTCCTAGGCCGCTGGACGATGGGAGCCCGGTCGGTTTCGGGTGACCGACCGACCGCGCTCTCAGGTCCCCCCGGGAGCGATTACAAGCATAGGGCACGCCGCCACCGCTTTGCACGGGGGTTCCCTTAAGCCTCCGGCGATGCCACGACCTGCGCAAACAGCTCGGCCAGCCGGCTTTCCAGCTCCGTCCGCTCCGCCGACGTCAGCGCCGACTCCAGAACTTCGTCGATCCGGGAGTCCGTCAAGGACTCCGCGTCGTGCCACCGGGCGTGCAGATCCGGCTTCCGCGAAGCCGCCGCCACCAACTCATCCGCCGCCTCCGCCGGCCACGCCGTGCGCAGCAGCCGCTCGCGGCCGCCCTCCGGGTCCGCGATCACCGCCTCCGGCACCGACAGCCCCAGCGCCCGCAGCGCCGCGAAGTGCAGGCCGCCGCGCAGCTCGCGGAAGACCATCAGCGCGAACCCGAGCCGTTCGACCTCCTCGGTGGGACGCTCCGCGTTCTTCCAGCCGGCGAACAGCGCCAGCCCGCTCGCGTCCGCGGCGTCGATGACGCGGAACAGCAGCTCCGCCAGCCGGCCGGGCTCCGATACGGCCGAAAGGTTGACGCGCGACCAGCGAGCCGATGACTCCGCGTAGGCACGGACGGCCGCGGGTGCGGCCAAGGCCGCCGTCGCCGGCGGCAGGACGAAGTCGAACAGCCAGTGCGGGAAGATCCCGAACAGCTCCGCGGCCACCTTCGGCGGGACGTCGCCCAGCACCGCCGAGCGCCCCCGGACGTACAGCGAACGCGGCGGCAACCCCACTTCGGCTTCGACCGCCGCCAGCTCCGGCGACGTCATGAACCGGCCGCCCAGCACCTGCACCACCGGCCGGATCCGGTTCGCCACACTCTCGATCGTCGTCATCGGCACCCTTTCGTCCCGGCAAACGTAACACTGTTACGAAACCCGCGTCAAGAAAGTCCGACAACCTCGCGAATCACTCACCGGAAACGACGTCAACCAGCACGAACATCACCGGACAGGCCCAGCGCTCCCGCCAGGCCCCCGGCCTCCACGACCTCAGCGCTGAACCGGCGCCTGCCCGTCCTCGTCCAGGTTCAGGCCCAGCATCTCCAGCAGCTGCACACAGTCCTCGACCCCCAGCGCACCATTCGCCACCGCCAGCCGAGCCCGCCGGACCTGATCATCCGACACCCGCTGCGCATCGCCGGCCCCGCTCCGCTGCGCGGGCAACCCACCGGCGAACGGAGCACTCCCCCCATCGGCACCTTCGTACCGAAGGAGGAACTGCCGCACTTCAACAGACCCGCTCATAGCCCCTCCATACGGCTCACAACAGCTTGGCCGCGAGGCTAACCAGCGCCGGGCGCCGCACACAGCCCCCCGGAGAGTGAACCTGAGGCCACGCTCCGCTCAACGCAGCGCAATCGGCACGGAGAGAGAAGGGACCACCCGAACGACGGTCACCTGGGCCGGAAGTGACACCGCACGCGGAAATTTCCCGCTCTCCACTCGCCCAGCGCGACAACTCGTGCAACAATCGAAGTGCTGACACACCCCCGGTCAGCGCCTGTGGAGATCCCCTCCGACCCCCGCGTTCCTCCCCCTGGCGCGGGGGTCCTCCATTTTCTGGGTGCTCGGGCTTCGCCCTTCGCTTCACCCATCTTCTTTCGGCGTATTGCCCGGGGGGCCGAGCCCCCCGGACCCCCCACGGTGCCTCTGGCTCGTCTTCCAGCCGGTGCGAGTTTTCGCCTCGGGCGCTGGGCGCCCTGGCGAAATTTGTGGCGGCTGGGTGGTGATCGACTCGGTGGGTTAGGGGGGTGTTGCTTTGGGCGTTTGGGGGGTTGGGCTGTTTGGGTTGCCGTTGGGCTGATGGGGGCGACCGCTTGGCGTGTTGTGGCTCACAGTGGTTTGCGGGGTGAGACCTAACCGTTATCGTGGCTGGCGTGCCTCTTCCTTCACTTGGCCGCTTGAGCAGCCGGACGAACCTCAAAGCCGCGTCCTCCGGACGCCATCGTGGTGCCGCGAAGCCTGCGGACGATGGTGTTGTCGAGGACAAGGAGCTCACCTCCTACCTTGCCGCCCTGGCCCCCGATGCCGACAACGAGAGCACCGGGACCGGTAAGCGCTTCGGTGAGGCCCAGGTCATCCAGCTGCGGATGAGCCTCATCGCCAACCAGCAGCTCAAGGACATCGCCGCCGACCGCGAGATCTCGCCCCAGGCGCTCGCTCAGGAGTGGATCCTCGAGCGGCTCAACTGGGAAGGCCAGGCCTCGTCGCTGCAGGACCAGCGCCAGCAGGCCGGGGACCTCGGCGACTTCGGCGAGCTGACCGACCTCACCGACGAGTTCCGCTTCCCCGCCGACGCCTTCGACGCGCCGGCCGTCGGACGACGCTGAAATCCTCTCCTCTTCATGAGAAAGGGCCCCCGGCGGATCGCCGGGGGCCCTTCACTCAGGCCTCAAGACAACGCTAAAGGGCCTGCGAGGCTTGTTCAGCCGTCGCCCGTCGCAGGACTAGTGCACGAAACCAGCGGTCTGTGTACGGGATGCGGTGAGCTGACCGGAACAAGCCTCGGTCTCAGATCGCGCGGACCTTCTGGGCCTGCGGGCCCTTCTGTCCCTGGCCGACCTCGAACTCCACTCGCTGGTTCTCCTCGAGGGTGCGGAAACCGCGGCCCTCGATCTCCGAGTAGTGAACGAACACGTCGCCTTCGCCGCCGTCCTGCGCGATGAAGCCGAAGCCCTTCTCCGCGTTGAACCACTTCACAGTGCCTTGCGCCACCGCTGTTCTCCTCGTTACACAGATCCGCTTCGAATGCCACCGAAGCGGCACCCCGGCCGTCCCGGGCGGTTCCAACGAGACGAGTCAAGAGCGTGTCGGCTCCATGGCTCGCGTCAGAAGTTCCGCGAGTGTGAAGCCACGAACACGCAAAACGACGGCCTGCAAGCAGACTACCGGGATCTGGCCAAAGTTGAACCCCGTGATCGAGGCGAAAAACGCCGGTCCGGGCCAAGGTCACCGGAACGTCGTAGGGCTCCCACCGCGTTCTGTCGGACCCACCGGTTAGTCTTGCGCAGCACAGCGACACCGTGATCACCGGATACGGCTCGGAGTCACTCGTGCCCCCTCTGTGAAGCAGCGTCGGCAAGCGGTTGTGACCTTCGTCACGCCGATCTTGCTCAACGTCGCCGGTCCACGAGACGTCTCGATGAGGGGTAGCACCAAAGGGGCAAAGGGGAATGGGTTGACGGTGAGGACTTCCACGCGGCGCCGGGGCGCGGCTGTGGCACTGGGCTTGGTCGCGGTACTCACGCTGGGGGCGTGCAGCAGTGAACCGACGGTGTCGGCGAGCGGGACTTCGGGCGGGGGCCCGACTTCCGCGCCGGCGCCCACCGCGCAGCCGGCGAAGCTGACGGTGACGCCTGCAGGCGGCGCGCAGGACGTGCCGCCCGGCGAACCGGTCGAGGTCAAGGTCGACAGCGGCACGATCGTCTCGGTCACGCTGACCAACCCGGACGGCAAGCAGGTCCAGGGGCAGACGTCGGCGGACAAGAAGAGCTGGAACACCACCGAGCAGCTCGGCTACGGCAAGACCTACACCTGGTCCGGCCAGGCGCAGGGCGCCGACGGCAAGAACGTGCCGATCGGCGGCGCGTTCACCACGGTGAAGCCGAAGCGCCAGACGTCGGCCAGCCTGAACGTCGGCGACGGGCAGACGTACGGCATCGCGATGCCGATCGCGCTGTCCTTCCCGAGCCGCGTCACCGACAAGGCTTCGGTCGAGAAGGCGCTGTCGGTCGAGACCACGCCGAAGACCGAGGGCTCGTGGGGCTGGACGAACGGCGACACGTCGGTGCACTGGCGGCCGAAGGAGTACTACAAGCCGGGCACCACGGTGAAGGTCAACGCCAAGATCTACGGCGTCAAGATCGGCGAAGGCACGTACGGCAAGCAGGACGTGTCGGCCAGCTTCACCATCGGCCGCTCGCAGATCGTCAAGGGCAACACCACGCAGCACACGATGCAGGTGATCCGCGACGGCCAGCAGATCGCCGACTACCCGGTCAGCTACGGCCTCGACTCCGACCCGGGCCGCGTCACCCACAGCGGCACGCACGTCGTGATGGGCAAGCAGGCCACGTACGCGATGAGCAACCCGAAGTACCACTACGAGAACGTCGTGGTGCCGTGGGCGGTCCGGATCTCCAACAACGGCGAGTTCATCCACGGCCTGGCGGCGTCGGTCTGGGCGCAGGGCAAGAAGAACGTCTCGCACGGCTGCCTGAACCTGTCGCCGGCGCGCGCCAAGGAGTACTACGACGGCGTGCTCACGGGTGACCCGGTCGAGATCACCGGAAGCACCCAGACGCTGACGGCCAAGGACGGCGACTACAGCGACTGGACGTACGACTGGGCGAGCTGGCAGAAGCTGTCGGCCCTGGCCGGCTGAGTCTCTTCGAGAACACCGGGCGGCCGGGAAGTCCACGCGGACTTCCCGGCCGTTCGCGTTTTCCCGCAACTCGATGCAACCCCGTCGAGCACCGACCGCATGACTAAGGGCAGAGGCGCGCCGATCCCGGCCGCGCCCGCGAGAAGAGGAGCTGTCTTGCGTATCCGTATCGCCCTTTCCCTCGGCGCTCTCGTGCTCGCCGGTGGTGCCCTGACCGGTGGCATCGCGCTGGCTTCGGAGGCGCAGCCGGCGGCACCGACCGCGACGACCCGGCCCACCGCGCCGCCGTCCGCGATGCCGACCACCAGCCGCAAGCCGGCCCAGGCGCCGTCCGCCGTGCCCGCGCCGCCGCGCGAGGCGACGAGGGCCCCGTCCGCGGTGCGCGTCCCGCGTGCCGTGCCCGCCGGCCCGACCGGTGACCTGCACCTGCCCGCCATCGGGGTGACCCGGTAGCTCGGTGATCTCCCGCTCCCGTCCGTCGACCGGGCCGGGCTCGCCGTGGGACGGCGAGTTCGCCCGGTACTTCGGCGAGCGCGCGCACAGCCTGCGGTCCACGGCCTTCCTGCTCTGCGGTGACTGGCACCAGGCCGAGGACCTCACGCAGGCCGCGCTGCTCAAGCTCTACCTCGCCTGGCCGAGGCTGTCGCGCCACGACGCCTTGGACGCCTACGCCCGCAAGGTCGTGCTGCGCACGTTCCTCGCCGAGCACCGGCGCAGCAGGTGGAAACGGGAGCGGCTCACCGACACCCCGCCGGAGCTCCCGGCGGAGGCCACCGGGAGCGACCAGGACATGCTGGTCCGGCAGGCCCTGGCCGTACTGGCCCCCAAGCAGCGCGCCGTGCTGGTGCTGCGGTACTTCGAGGACCTGAGCGTCGAGGAGACGGCGCAGGCGCTCGGCTGCAGCGCCGGCACGGTGAAGAGCCAGGCCTCCCGGGGCCTGGCGACGCTGCGCAACCGGCTCGGCCCGCACTACGCGCTGACCTTCAGCGCGACCACGGAGGGGAGGTGACGAACATGGACCCCGAAGACGACGTCCGCGCGTTCCTGACCGGCGCGGCCGGTGGCGCGCAGCCGCCGATGCGCCTCGAAGCCACCGACGTGATCGAGCGCGGCGGCCGGGTCCGGCGCCGACGCAAGCGCTGGGCGGTCGCCGGCACCTCGGCGGCGACGGCGGTGATCCTCGCGGTGGCGGGTTTCCTCACCGGTCACCGCGTCGGGCCGCCCGACCCCGTGCAGCCCGCCGACCCGGGCCTGTCCACGATCGGCACCACCGCTCCCAGCTCACCGCCGCCCGCCGAGGTCCCGGCGACCTCGATCGCGCCGCCGGCCGCCCAGCCGGGCCGGGTCCCGTCGCGCGCGTCGAGGACACAGGTACCGACCCCCTCGACGGCCCGGCGGACCGAGCGGCCGACGGCACCGCCGTCGGCGAATCCGACCAGTACGGTTCCGGACGTTCCGCAGGCGACGACCCGCTAGACGTTTCCGCAGGTCAGCGACGTGGTGCAGATCACCGTCGCGAGGTGGGTTCTTGACGAAATACCCGAGCCGGTCGTGGCGATATGCCCGATGGTGTTCCGTTCGGACGCCGGACAACTGCTCAGCCGGGCGCTCCGCCGCCGGCCCGAGAACCCGAGGAGGAAGCACATGGTGCTCGCCGCATTGGTCGTCGAAACCGGAATCGCTGTTGTGGTCGCGGGCGCGCTCGCCGCTTGGTCTCGCAAGCGCTTCACTCCTCGGAGCGACGCCAACTGACCCTGGTCGAACACACGAGTGCCCCGCCCGGTGATCCGGACGGGGCACTCCTGTTTCCGGTGACCGCTCAGCGCTGAGCGGCCGCGGAGGTCAGTTTGCCGCCGCTGTCGGCGGTTTCGATCTGGTCCATCGGGACCTGCGACGTCTCCGGGATCTTGATGATGGGGATGATCGCGATCAGGGCCGCGGCCATCAGGTAGTACGCCGGCCAGTCCTCGTTGCCGGTGCTCTTGATCAACGCCGTCACGATGACACCGCAGGTACCACCGAACAGCGACGTCGAGATGTTGTAGCCGATCGCGAACGAGCCGTAGCGCACCCGCGTCGGGAACATCGCCGGGAACGTCGAGCCGATCACCGCGAGCATGAGCACCAGCAGCAGCGCCACGATCAGGAAGCCGACGAAGAGCCAGAAGATGCTCCCGGACTGCATCAGCTTCAGCGACGGCCAGCTCAGCACCAGGAACCCGATGGCCGCGGTGAGCAGCAGCGGTTTCCGGCCGATCCGGTCGGACAGCGCGCCGAGCGGGATGATGATCGCCATCTGGATGACTTCGACGGCGATGATGATCAGGGTCGACGTGTTGTCGTTGATCTTCAGCGTGTCCGTGAAGTACGTCGGCATCGTCGTCAGCAGCAGGTAGTCCGCGACGTTCAGCAGCAGCACGATGCCGATCAGGTTGAGGATCATCCGCCAGTTGCGGACGAAGATCTCCTTGAGCGGCGCCTTGTGCGGCTTCTCGCCCGCGGCTTCCAGCCGGCGGAACTCGGGGGTGTCTTCGAGCTTGTTCCGCAGGTAGAGCCCGATCAGGCCGAGCGGCAGCGCGACGAAGAACGGGATCCGCCAGCCCCAGGCGTCGACCTGGTCGGCCGACAGCGAGAGCGTCACCGACAGCACCACGAGGTTGCCTAGCACGTAGCCGCCCAGCGTCCCGAGCTCCAGGAAACTGCCGAAGAAGCCACGGCGCTTGGTCGGTGAGTACTCGGCGATGAACGTCGCCGCTCCGCCGTATTCACCACCGGTCGAGAAGCCCTGGATGATCCGGAGCAGCAGGATCGCGATCGGCGCCGCGATGCCCATGCTGTAGCTGCCGGAGTACGTCGGCAGGACGCCGACCAGGAACGTGCACCCGGACATCAGCAGGATCGTGACCGCGAGGACCCTCTTGCGGCCGATCTTGTCGCCGAGCGGGCCGAAGAACGCCCCGCCGAACGGCCGCACGATGAACCCGACGGCGAGCAGCGCCAGCGACTTCAGCACGGCGTTCCCCTCACCGGGGAAGAACTCCGAGCCGATGCTCACCGCGATCGCGCCCGAGGTGAAGACGCCGTAGTCGTACCACTCGGTGGCGTTGCCCATCGCGGACGCCCACACCGCTCGCTTTACGGTTCTCTCGTCCGGTGTCGGTTTGCCCGTCGTAGCTGCTTCTTCGCTCATGCCGGCGACGACCTCCTCCGTGCAGTGCCCACTGGGCCGTTCGAGCTCATCCATCCAGTCTTGCCCGGTCAGCGGGGGTCGGCAGTCTGAGCCGTGAATCTTCTACGGTGGGGAACTTTCCGGCTACCGAGAGGTAAAGGTTGCCCGCTTACGCCGTGGGTCGCGCGCGACGGGCGGCTACCGGCGAGTTAACGTCAGCGCATGAGTCGTGTTTCTCAACCCTGGCCGCCGGTGCCGGTGGAGCCGGCCGTCCCGCACCCGAAGGCCCCGGAGCCGGGCACCGAGCTCGGTGTGCACTTCAGCGAGTGCTTCGGCTGCGGCGACGAGGCCGACGCCGGGCTGCACCTGCGCTCGACGGTCGGCGAGGGCCAGGTGATCCACTCGCGGTTCACCGTGACGGCGGCGCACCAGGGCGCCCCCGGGCTCGCCCACGGCGGCCTGCTGGCCTGCGCGTTCGACGAGGCCCTCGGTTCGACGGTCGGCAACCTGATGCGCCGTCCGGCGGTGACGGGCAAGCTCGAGACGGACTTCCGCCGCCCGGTCCCGGTCGGCTCGACACTGTTCATCGAGGCCCGGCTGGACGGCATCGCGGGCCGCAAGATCTACGTCAGCGCGGACGGCCGCCTCGACGCCGAGGACGGCCCGATCGCGGTGAGCGCGCGGGCGCTGTTCATCGTCGTCGGCTTCGAGCACTTCAGCACCCACGGCGACGCCCAGGCGCTGGAGAAGCTGGCGGCCCAGCACGAGAAGAACCAGCAGCGGCAACGCGAAGAGCGCGACTGGGACATCAACCCCTGACCGTGAACGCTCAGGTCAGGGTGCGGGGGCGGATGGCGTTCGCCCGGTCTACCAGCTTCACGCGCTCGTCGACCGTGCCCGCCAGCCGCGCCAGCGCGCGGTAGCAGCGCTCGAGCCCGAGCCGCAGCTCCCGCTCGTCCAGGGAACACCCCAGCACCCGCGCGCCCGGCGTGGGTTTGCCCTGCTTGAGCCAGTCGTGCGCGGCTTCGAGCACCCCGGCGGACAGCCGCGTCCGGCGCTCGAGGTCCAGCCGCAGCCGCTCCAGCCGGGCCGACGCGTCCAGCAGGTCGTGCTCGGTCACCGGCGTCTCGCGGCCGTTCGCCTTGGTCGCCGTGGTCTTGATCCTGATCGCCGCGACCTGCGCGTCGACGTAGTGCGTCGAGGACGGCGGGACCGTCTCCAGCACCTCCACCGCGCTGTTGCGCGCACCCTGCGCGAGGTACACCCGCGCGAGGCCGAAGGCCGCGCTGACGTAGGAGCGGTCGGTCCGCCAGACCAGCTCGTAGAACCGCGCCGCGGCGAAGTAGTCGCCGACGCCTTCGGCGCTGATCCCCAGCGCGAGCTTCGGCGCGATCTCGCCCGGCAGGTCGTCGTACACGGACTCGAACGCGACCTGCGCGACGCGCGACCGCCCGCCGGCCAGCTCGATCAGGCCGCGGTACCAGTCGATCCGCCAGTCGTGCGGGAAGCCGTTCTTGATCGCCAGGTACTGCCCGGCCTGCAGCTGCCGCTGCGCCTCGGCCAGCTCGCCCAGCTCGATCCGGGCGCGCACGATCCGCAGCCGCACCTCGATCGACTCGCGCGGCGCGCCGGCCAGCGCCTCGATGGCGCCACGCGGCTCGAGCGCGGTCGTCGTGGCGAGCACGCCCGCCGCCGGGTCGTCCGTGTCGACCTGCGGGATCGGCAGGCCGGCGACGACCTCGTCCGCGCCGGGCAGCGGCACGTTCCGGCCGGCCTCCGGCACCACCAGCTGCACGCCGAACGTGCGGCTCTCGGGGCCGAACACCGTCGACGCGCCGGGCCGCGGCTTGCCGGTGCCGAGCGCCATGATCTCGCGCAGCACGCCGGTCAGCTGGTCGCCCATCTCCTCGGCGGAGAGGAACCGCCGGTCCGGGTCGGCGTGCGTCGCCCGTCGCAGGAACCGGTAGTACGAACCGAAGAGCGCGAACAGCGGGACCGCGTCCGGGCCGGGCAGGGTCGTCTTGAACTTGGTGGTGTAGCCGGTGAACTCGAAGCTCAGCACGGCGAGCGTGCGCCCGACGGTGAACAGGTCCGACGCCACCGACGCGCCCTGCTTCGCCAGCTCCGGCGCGCTGTAGCCGGTGGTGAAGAACAACGGGCTTTCGTAGTCGTCCATCCGCCGGACCGCGCCCAGGTCGATCAGCTTCAGCTGCTCGTTGGTCTGGATCACGTTGTCCGGCTTGAGGTCGCAGTAGAGCAGGTTCTGGCTGTGCAGGTACCCGAGCGCGGGCAGGATCTCCAGCCCGTACGCGATGACCTGGCCGATCGGCAGCGGTTCCGGACGCCGGCTCTCGCGGTGGTGCGCGAGCGCGAGCTGCCGCAGCGACTGGCCGCCGACGTACTCCATGACGATGTAGCCGACGGTCGTCCCGCTGTGGGCGTCCGGGTGCTGGACGAAGTTGTGGATCTTGACGATGTTCGGGTGCTCGACCTCGGCGAGGAACCGCTGCTCGTTGGCCGCGGCCGCCATCGCCGTCTGGTCACCGGTGTCGATCAGTCCTTTGAGGACGACCCAGCGGTCGCTGACGTTGTGGTCCTGCGCCAGGTAGATCCAGCCCAGGCCGCCGTAGGCGATCGCGCCGAGGACTTCGTACTGGCCGCCGACGACCTCGTGCGGCTCCAGCTTCGGGACGAACGAGAACGGCGCACCGCAGTTTTCGCACTTTCCTTCCGGCGAACCGGGTTTTCCGTCCTTGCCCCGGCCGACCTTGGCGCTGCAGCTGCCGCAGAACCGTTTTTCCTCCGACACCATCGGGTTCGTCAGCACCGCCGACGCCGGGTCGCGCGCGGGGACCGCCGGGACCTCGACGAGCCCGGCGCCGAGCCGGCCGCGACGCGAGCGTGACGTCCGCGACGACGTCCGCCGGCCCGTACCCGGGAACGCGCCGGAGCCGGAGCCCGAGCCGCTGCCGGTTCCCGTGCCGGTCCCGGTGTGCCGGCCTTCGCTGGTGCGTTCGGGTAGCACGCTTTCGGTGCCCGGGTCCGGCAGCGGGGCGTCCGGCCCGGTGTCCGGCCGCGGCGCCGGCGGCATGATGCTCTGGGTCTCCGGCGCCGGCGCGGCGAGCACGCTCGTCGGCTGCGGCGCGTTCGGGTCCTGGCGGATCGCCTGCGTCGCGGGCTGCACCACCTGAGTCGCCTGGACCGGCGGTAGGACGGGGTTCATGCTGCCCGGCGGGCGCGTGGGGTCGTCCGCACCCGGGATCGTCCCGCGCACGACCGTCGGCTGGCCGCGCGGCGGCGTCGGCGGGCGGCGGACGGGGGGCTGGTCGCGGCGGGGCGGCTCACCGTCGTCTAGGCGGCCCGAGATCGACGGCTCCGGTGTCTCCCACCGCACCGGTGGCGGTGGCTGCCAGCTCGGCGTCGCCACCTGCTGCTCCTCGTCCGGTGCGGCGTGCCGAGGACGGCGCGGCTCCTCCGACACTGCTACCTCCCAGATCCCCACCGGCGTGCGGAGATCGATCCTAGCCGCGACCGGCTCACTTGTACTTCGGTGACGGCGGCGACGCCGGGCCGAGCGAAGGCTCCACCCAGCGGCGGTAGCTGTTCTGCCACGCGTCGCTGCCGCGGATCTTGTCCAGCACGGCGTTGACGTACTTGACCATGTCCTCGTTGTCCTTCGGCACGCCGATGCCGTAGTTCTCCTGGGTGAACTGGTCGCCGACGACCTTCAGCGTCGGGTCCTGCGCGGCCATCCCGGCGAGGATCGTGTCGTCGGTCGAGACGGCGTCGACCTGGCCCTGCTGGAGCATCACCAGGCAGTCCGACCAGTTGTCCACCGAGACCGGCACCGGCTTCGACGGGTCCGTCGCGATCTTCGCCAGCGACGTCGACTTCTTCGCCGCGCAGATCCGCTTGCCGCTCAGGTCGGCCAGCTTGGTCACCTTCGACTCCTTCGTGACCAGGATCCGTTGCCCGGACACGTAGTACACCGAAGAGAACTGCACCGACTCCCGGCGCTTGCAGGTGATGCTGTAGGTCCGGACCACGATGTCGACCTGGTGCTGCGTCAGGACGTCTTCACGCTGCGACGACGGGATCGCGCGGAACTGCACGCGGCCCTCCGGCGAGCCGAAGATCGACCGGGCGATCTCGTTGACCATGTCGATGTCGAAGCCCTCGAGGTTGCCCGTCGTGGGGTTGCGGAAGCCGAACAGGTAGGTCGTCTGGTCGACGCCGGCGATCAGCTTGCCGCGTTCCTTGATCTTCGCCATCGTCGAGCCGTCGGGGATGCCGGTGCCGTTCGGCGCGAGGCTGACCAGGGGGTCGCAGCTCGTGTCGGTGGCGCCGCCGGCGGTCGAGTCGGGGCCGCCGACGTGGGCGGGCTGCGGCCAGGCCGCGTTGCTCACCGGGGCCGGGTCGACCGGCTTCCCCGGGCTGCCGCAGGCCGCCAGCAGCAGCGCGGCGACCGCCAGCGCACCCGCCCGGACCGTGTTCCCCCGCCTGCTCACCGGTACTCCCTCAGTCGCTCCCGGATCCCCATGGTGACACCCGCCGCGGCGACGACGGCGAGCACGGCCAGGCCGGGCGCGAGCAGCGTCAGCGCGGCCTCGCCACCGTGGGTGTCGTCGAGGAACTCCTGCCTGCCGACGTCGATCGCCGCCTGGAGGCTGTCGTCGAGGCGGCGGAAAGCCGGCGCCGAGCCGTCGGTCTTGTCCTCGAGGACCGCGGCGTCGACGGCTTCCTGGTACGCGCCGGCGTTGTCCTGGTCGCGCACCTGCTTGTGCGCCTTCATCCAGTCGTTCGCGGCCTTCGTCGCGTCGGCGACCTTCGCGGCGCCATCGCCGCCGGTGATCAGGCCGCGGGCTTCGCCGAGCAGGCCGCCCTGGCCGTCCGGGCCGACCAGCTGGGCCGCGTTGGCGCCGAAGTCCTTTTCGTACGCCGCGCCGTCGCCGCGGGCGACCAGCGTCAGCGTCTCGTCGGCGCGGGCCTGCAGCGCGGCGATCCGCGCGCGGACGAGGACGTCGACGCGGTGCGAACCGTCGTCCTGGCCGCTGCCGACCAGGCTGCCCTGCACGACGAGGGCGACCGCGCCCCACAGCAGCGACACCACGACGGCGGCCGTCGCGACGACCAGCCCGACGTTGAGCAGCCGGTTCGTCCGCCGGGTCAGGTAGACCTGGGCCGCGATCAGCGCGGCGAGCAACGCGACCACGAGGATCGTGGCGAGCCACGGGAACCCGGTGGCGCTGTTCTGCTCCTCGACCAGCCGCGCGGTGTCGACGCGGTAGAGGTCCTGCGCGGCGGGCAGGATCTTCGCGCGCATCAGCTCGGACGCCTCGCGCAGGTAGGAGGCACCGACCGGGTAGCCGAGGCGGTTGTTCGCGCGGGCGGTTTCGACGAGCCCGGAGTAGACCGGCAGCGACTGGTTGAGGACGTCGACCGGGCCGGCCGCGCCGGCGACGTCGGAGGAGTCGGAAGCGGCCTTCGCGAGCGCGGCGCCGGCTTCGGCGATGTCACGCTCGTAGCGCGACCGCAGCTCGGGCGGCTCGGTGCCGATGGAGAGGAACGCGCTCGCCGCGGTCGCGTCGGCGTCCGAGAGCGACTTGTAGACCTGCTGCGCGGCGGCGGCGAGGGGCTCGCGGTGGTCGATGACGCCGCTGATCGTGTCGTCCCGGTCCTGCACCGACAGCGTCGCGACCAGCCCGGCGACCAGGGCCAGCAGCACCAGCCCGACGGCGATCACGGTGAGCCGGCCCGGCGTGGTCGCGGCCGACCGGATGATCGCGCGCACCCCCTGGCCCGGCAGGTCCAGCAGGCCGAGGAGGCCACTGCGGCCCCCGGGGCGGTCGCGGCCGTCCGGTGGCGACGGTGGGGGTCCCGGCGCGGGCGCCGTGGGACCCGGGGCCGTCGCAGTGGTGGTCATCCCCGATTCCTCCCCGTGCCTTCCGGGGCTCCGCCCCAGCCGGGGGCTTCGCCACCCGGAACCCCCGAAAAGCTGCTGTTTAGCCGTACCCGGAGAAAGGTAGCCGAGTCGCCGCACGTGCGGGCACAGGCACCACCCGCCGTCACCAGCACGTGATCTCGTGCGGCCGGTCAGCTTCGGATTTCGGCGCGTACGCACCAGTAGCCGTCGTCCTCGCCCGATTCCAGCGTGCCATCGGCGAGAGCGAGCCGCTCGCGCATGCCGGCCAGCCCGAAACCTTCACTCGTCCGAGTGAATTCGCCGAGCTTGGTGCGGACGTCGAGCCGGACTTCCGCCGTCGTGTACTCCAGCCGCATCCGGACGTGTGCTTGCCCGCGTTGATCAGGGCTTCCCGCGCGACGCCCACCAGCGCGACGACAGCGGCCGGACCTCGCCGCCAGTGGCGAAGCCGACGTCGACGCCGTGGTCGGCGGCGTGCTCGGCGGCCACCGCGGCGAGCGCTTCGGCCAGCGGCGGGACGTCCCGCCGAAGCGCGGCAACGGCGTTGCGCGCCCCGGCCAGCCCGTCGGCGGCCAGCCGCCGCGACCGCCGGACCGAGCGCAGCGCACCGTCCACATCGGACCGTTCGGCGAGCAGCGCTTCGGCGAGTTCGAGCTGAACCCCCAGCGCGCCAAGGGAAAGCGCCAGGACGTCGTGGATCCCGCGGGCGATGCGTGCGTTCGCCGAGCACGGCGGCGCGCGCGTGTTCGGCCTGCGCGAGCCGGGTCTGCTCCAGCAGCGCCTCCGCCTGGTTGGCCTGGACTTCGTACTGGCGCCGGTTGAGCCCGACGAGCACGAGCAGCAGCATCACGGCGGCGTCCGCGAGCGCCGCACCGAAGGAGGGCCCGGCGACCAGGTGCGCGGTCACCGCCAGCGCGATGTCGAGCAGGCCGGTCCCGAGGATCACGCCGACGCTGACGGTGGTGAGCGCCGCGAGCCAGCTGGGCGCGATGGTGTCCGGCAGCAGGGGACGTTTCGGCACGTCCCCCCTCTTCCCGGGCGTGATCAGCCGCGGATGGCGGGGGCGAGCGAGTGCGGCAGCACCTCTTCGGGGCTCGGCGGGCGCCGGACCAGCACTTCGACGTCGTCGGCGAAGCGGTACGGCTTCGCGCCGAGGATCCCGCCGAAGTGGCGGCGCAGCCGGGACATCTCGGCCCGGACGGTGACCGTGCGGCCCGCGTCGCCGAACAGGTCCGACGACAGCTCGGACGCCGAGCGGCCGCCGCGGTGGCTGGCCAGCACGTACAGCATCTCGGCGTGGCGCGGGCTGAGCCGGTGGGTCCAGGTCCCGGACGCACCGGCCACGGTCAGCTCGGGTTCGCGCGGCGACCGGACGTCGAGGACGACGCGCGTCGGCGGCGCGACATCGCTCTCGGTGGGGCGGATCAGCCAGCCGCCGGGCACGGGCTCGACCGCGCAGTGGCCGTACGCCGGCAGCCAGACCCCGCCGGGCGCGAGGTTCGCGGGCAGCGAGATCCGGTCGACCGGCGCGAGGCCGGCCGCCGCGGCGACCCAGCCGTGCTCGTCGGCGACGACGGCCTGCCCGCCGACCTTCGAGAGCACCGGGACGGCGAAGCCCCGGAGCCGTTCCAGCTCGGTGAGGTGGGTGGTCCGCAGCTGGGACTCCGCGAGCCGCGTCACGGCGTCGACCAGCGCCAACGTCGTCGCGTGGACGGTCGAAGCCGAGCCGGAGAGGTCGACGACGCCGAGCAGCCTGCCGTCGCGCGGGTCGTGCAGCGGCGCGGCGGCGCACGTCCAGGAGTGGTGCGCGCGGACGTAGTGCTCGGCGGCGTACATCTGGACCGGGCGGCGCGTGACCAGCGCGGTGCCGATCGCGTTGGTGCCGACGGCTTCTTCCTGCCAGTCGACGCCTTCGACGAACCCGAGCCCGTCGGCGCGGCGGCGGACCGCGGCACTGCCGTCGCGCCACAGCACCTTGCCGCCCGCGTCGACGATCACCATGATGTGCGCGGCCTGCTCGGCCAGGCTGATCAGACCGCCGCGCAGCGTCGGCAGCGCCTCGGCCAGCCCGCTCGTGCGGCGGCGCGCTTCCAGCTCTTCGACGGTCAGGACGGGCGCGGCGGACCGGCTGTCGGGATCCATGCCGAGGCGGCGCATGCGTTGCCAGGACGCGTCGATCACCGGCCGCGGCCGGCTGGGCCCGTCTTGGCCGGTCAGGGCCGCCTCGTGCACCTGGGCGAGGACGCGGGCGTACCGCCGGGGGTCCGCCCCGGCAGGCAACGCTGCCTCGAGGTTTCGCTGCCCCAACCGCCGCTCCTTGCGCTCTGCCTCCTCAGTCTGCCTTTTCGGTCCGCTGATCGGAAGGTGGCGACAATCTCGCCGAGGGCTCTTCGCCGGCCGGGGAGGTGCCGGCGAAGAGCCCTTCGCGGCCTCCGGCGGGGCCAAGAGCCACCGGAGGCGGGCGGGTCAGCCGGTGATCGCGCTGCCCTGAGCTTCGAGGTGGACGTCCGCGTGGTAGGGCGACAGGAAGTCCACTGTGGACATCAGCCGAGCTGCGTCGATGGCCTGCGCGTCGGCGAACCGCGCGCTCAGGTGCTTCCGCTCGCGCCGGATCATCGCCGGTACTCCACGACCGCCTTCGCCGCGTTGAAGACCTTCTGCGCGTCCGGGAGGTAGAGGTCCTCGAGCGCGTCGGAGAACGGGACGGGCGTGTGCGGCGGCGTCACCATCTCGATCGGGGCCCGCAGGGCGCCGAACGCCTCCTTCGCGACGAGCGCGGAGATGTCCGTGGCGAGGTTGCAGCGCGGCGAGGCCTCGTCGACGACGACCAGGCGTCCGGTCTTCCCGACGCTTTCGAGGATCGTGCCGGTGTCGAGCGGGCTGGTGGTGCGCGGGTCGATGATCTCGGCTTCGATGGTGCCGGCGGCCAGCTCTTTCGCGGCTTCTTCCGCGACGGCGACCATCCGCCCGAAGGCGACGATCGTGACGTCGCCGCCGTCGCGCACGACGTTGGCCTCGCCGAACGGGATCGTGTAGCTGTCCTCGGGAACGTCGCCGCTGGTGTCGTAGAGGGCCTTGTGCTCGCAGAAGATCACCGGGTCGTCGTCGCGGATGGCCTGGATGAGCAGGCCTTTCGCCTCGTACGGGCTCGACGGCACGACGACCTTCAGGCCCGGGATGTGCGTGAAGATCGGGTACAGGCACTGCGAATGCTGCGCGGCGGCCCGCAGCCCGGCGCCGTACATCGTCCGGATCACCACGGGCGTCCGGGCCTTGCCGCCGAACATGTACCGGAACTTGGCCGCCTGGTTGAAGATCTGGTCGAAGCCGACGCCCATGAAGTCGATGAACATCAGTTCCGCGACGGGCCGCTGCCCGCGCGTCGCGGCCCCGATCGCCGCGCCGACGAAAGCGGACTCGGAGATCGGCGTGTCGAGGACGCGGCCGGGGAACTTGGGGAAGAGCCCCTTCGTGACGCCGAGGACGCCGCCCGGGCCGCCGGCGTTCTCCTCCCCCATGACGATGACCGACTCGTCGCGCTCCATCTCCTGGCTGAGCGCCTCGGTGATCGCCTCGCGGTAGCTGATCGTCCTGGCCATGCCGTGCGCTCCTCAGTAGGACACGTAGACGTCGGTCTCGAGGTCTTCTTTCGTGGGTTTCGGCGCGGCCTTCGCCTCGGCGACGGCGTCTTCGATGAGCTTCGCGACTTCGGCGTCGATGTCGTCGAGGACCTGTCCGGGCAGCTCACCGCTGTCGGTGACGCGTTCCCGGAACCGCTTGAGGCAGTCGAGGTTCTCGCGCGCGTCCGCGGCTTCGCCAGCCCGATAGGCCGGCTGGTCGCCCTCGAAGGGCCCGAAGCAGCGGCTGAACTTGACCTCGATGAGCGTCGGGCCACCGCCGCCGCGGGCGCGTTCGATGGCCTCCCCCGCGGCTTCGTGGACGGCGAAGAAGTCGAACCCGTCGATGATCACGCCCGGCACGCCGAACCCGGCGGCGCGGTCGGCGATGTTGTCCGAAGCGACGGACCAGGTGCTCGACGTCGCTTCGGCGTAGCCGTTGTTCTCGGCGATGAAGAGGGCGGGGAGGTCCCAGACCGACGCGAGGTTCAGCGCCTCGAGCGTCGTCCCCTGGTTGCCGGCGCCGTCGCCGAAGAAGGCGACGCCGACGCCGCCGGTGTGCTGCTGCTTGGCGGCGAGGGCGGTGCCGCAGATGAGCGGCGGGCCGCCGCCGACGATGCCGCTGGCGCCGAGCATGCCTTTCGAGAGGTCGGCGATGTGCATCGAGCCACCCTTGCCGTGACAGGATCCTGTCTTGCGGCCGAAGATCTCGGCCATCATGGCTTTGACGTCGACACCCTTGGCGATGCCGTGACCGTGGCCGCGGTGGGTGCTGGCGATGGCATCACGGTCGTCGAGGTGGGCGCAGACCCCTGCGGCGGACGCTTCCTCACCGGCGTAGAGGTGCACGAACCCGGGGATTTCGCCCGTCGCGAACTCGTCGTGCACCCGCTCTTCGAACGCTCGGATGGTGCGCATCACGCGATACGCCTCCCGCAGGGTGTCCGTCATCTTCGACGCTCCTTCCCCAGTTCGGTTTCCGTGCGCAACAGCCCTTTCCGCGCCGCTTCCGCCATCACCGCCCGGACGTCCACGACCCACGGCCCGTCCGGCTTGAGCTCGACGAACGCGCTTTCGCCGGTCTTGAGCTCGAGTTCGCGCTCGCCGTCCAGAGCGATGACCCCACCGGACGCGGCCAGCTCGACGCGCATCCCGGGTTTGAGCACGCCCCACCCCCGCACCCCGACAGGCCGCACGAGCCCGGGCGCGATGGGCGCGTGCACGACGTAGGGCGTCTCGTCGACGGGCCCGAGCTGCAGCGCGACGCCGTCCGGGCTGGAGCGCGGGCTCGGACAGAGCTGCCCCGGGACGCTGGAGAGGCCGATGCCATCGGGTTCGGCGAAGGTGCAGTAGAGCTCGGTGAGCGAGGCGGGATCCCACAGCGCCCGAGCCCCGATGTGCCGGCTCGACGAGACGCAGACATCGACGAGCGCGATCTCCCGGCGAGCCTTGGTGACGACTTCGAGCACGCTGACGCGGTGCGTGACGAGATCGGGATCGACCTGCCCGGAGGCGATCAGCCCGGCCGCCAACCCGGCGACGGTCGCCTCCCGCATCTGCGGGAAGGCGTTGTTGGTCCCGGTGGAGAGGGCGAGGATCGGAACGTCTTCGCAGGCGGCGGCGGCAACGCGAGCGGTGCCATCCCCACCGAGCACGACGATGACCCCAGCCCCGGCCTCGACCATCCGGCGCACGGCATTGGTCGTATCGGCGGCGGTCCCGGTGATGGGATCATCGGCACAGAAGTCGACGGTCGGCCAGGTCCCCCCGCGCCCGAGAGCTTTGAGCACAGCAGCGGAAATGCCCCCGAGATCAGTGGAGACCAGGGCCCGATCAAGGCCGGTAACCGCGAAGGCGGCCAGCAGCCGCTGGACCATGTTCGCCTTTTCCGCGGTGGGGAACACGGAAGCCTGCGCAACCAGCCGGCGGATGTCCCGCCCCGAAGCCGGATTCGCGACGATCCCCGCCACCGTCTCGCCCAACCTGACCTCCTGTCACCGCACCGGAGAACAGAAGACTCCGTAGCGGCCCGAAAGGGAAGGGTTGCAGGGCGTTGCAGTGTTCACAGGAGCTTGCCGGTCCGCTCGGCTTTGGTCGCTCGACCTTGGTCGCTTGGCCGCTCGGTGGCTGGCCGCTCGGTGGCTCGGCGGCTCGACCTTGGTCGCTCGGTGGCTCGGCCACTCGGTAGTGCCGGCCGGATCGAGGTGGGCGCCCCATGCGCTGCGCCGACCGGAGTGAGCAGGTGAGCCGACTGCGCCCGAGTACTGCGCGAGCCGAATCGAGCAGGCGTGCCCTCCGCGTCGCGTGCCGTACTAGCCGCATCAAGCCGGCGACCACTTGCCTCCGAGCGCTGTGCCGACGGATCGCGCAGCCGTTACTCCACTGCCCAGCCAGGCTCACCGCCTGGTCATTCCGCCGCGCAGCCGCGGCCGGTCCGCGGCGCGCGTGTCACGTCGGCGGCCGCTGGCGTTCTGAGCCGAAGATCACACCGGCTCCGATCTCCAGTGGACTGTCCAACCTGGATGTCACCCCGGCGGAGAAGAACGAACCGAGGTCAACCCTCGGCGAAGAACTACGAGACGAGGCTCGCCGCGCCCTCGTAGGAGAAGCCGGCTTCCTCGACCGCGGCCCGCACGTCGTCCTCCACCAGCGGACCTTCGGCGCGAACGACCACGCGGCCGGTCGCGACGTCGACGTCCACTTCGGTCACTCCCGGCAGACCGGTGAGTTCTTCGGTGACCGACTGGGCGCAGTGCCCGCAGCTCATCCCGGAGACGGCGTAACCGTGCTCGATCATGGTGCGCAGCATACGAAAAGGGCCGCCACCCCGAACGGGTGACGGCCCTTTCCCAAGATCAAAGTCAGATCACGGTGACCGACGTGGCCTGCGGGCCCTTCTGGCCCTGGCCGATCTCGAACTCGACGCGAGCGTTCTCCTCGAGGCTCTTGAAGCCGTTACCCTGGATCTCGCTGTAGTGAACGAAGACGTCGCCGCCACCGTTGTCGGGGGTGATGAAGCCGAACCCCTTCTCGGAGTTGAACCACTTCACAGTGCCCTGAGTCATCAAAATCTCCATATGCAACCACAAAAACGGGAAGCCACTTCGGCGCCCCGGGTCAACACGGGGACGGTTTGCTTCCTCGGCGAGGAGACACTACGCCCGCTGATATCTGCGAGCGTGACTCAACACGAACACAAAAATCGAGACCATGGGCAGTAAAGCACACCTTGAGCAGGGCGGACAACCCGTCGTCACCCGGACAGGGTGAGCTATTCGCCACTCGCCGGGCGCAACCCCTCCGAGCTGAACGGCGACCGCCAGGTCGTGTCGCGCTCGGCGGCGACGACGGCGTCGTCGTGGGCCTCCGCGCTGGCGCTGAACAGCACCGGTACGACGCCCGAGGACTTACGCGCTGCTTCGGATGTGCGCTGGTGATCGGTCACGTCGAAACTCCCCTCGTTCCCTGCCCGCTTCGGCGCGGGTCATGACCGTGATGGTGCCATGCGGCACCGACAGAAACCGGTTGTTTCCCGCCGGGCCCGGCCGGGAAGGTTCAGCGGCGAACCACCACCGGAACAAGGCCAGATTACCCGAGCCGCCGCCTTGCTACCACAGAACTTACCCGGCGTTTTCCGAAGCGAAACCGAGCAAACCCTTACTGGGCGGGCGGTTGCGGACGCGCTTGCCCGAGCAGGGCCGAAAGCCGCACGTCCGGGGTCACCACGTCCGGGTCTGTGCGCACATCGATGACGCACGGGCGCTGCCGCACCAGTGCGCTGGCGATGATCGGTTCGAGCTCCTCACGATCGTCCACCGTGTACCCGGCCGCGCCGAGCCCACGCGCCCAGGACGCGAAGTCCGTCAGCGGGATGGAGACACCGGACAGCCTGCCGTGTGTGCGGGCTTGGTGCATGGCGAGCGCGCCGTGAACGCCATTTTGGAAGACGACGACCATCACCGGCGCCCGGTACCGCACGGCCGTTTCGATCTCCTGGCCGGTCATCAGCGTCCCGGCATCCCCCACCATGGCTACCACGGTCCGCCTCGGCTCGGCCAGTTTCGCCGCCACCGCGGCCGGAACGGCGTAGCCCATCGCGGCGTTGCTCGGACCGAGCTGGCTGCGCGGCGCGGTGAAGCACCAGTACCGGTGCATGAACTGCGCGAAGTTGCCGGCGTCGCTGGTCACGATGGTGTCCTCGGGCGCCAGCTTCCGCAGCGCGCGGACGACGTCCACCGGGTGCACCCGGGTGTTGCCGCTCGTGTCGGGCGGGGTCATGAAGGTGTGGACGGCCGCGTTCGCCGCCGAAGCCCGCCGCGTCCGCGGCGACGCCACCTCGCGCAGCTCCCGCAGGAACGGCTCGACCTCGGAGTCGACGCGGAAGGTCAGCCCACGCCGCCGCGAGCTGACGTCGATGCCGGTGCCGACCAAGATCAGTGTCTGTTGAGCCGTCGGGTAGCGGTAGGCCTGGGTGGTGACCTCGTCGAGCTGAGTGCCGAGAGCGAGGACCAGATCGGCCCGCTCCAGAGCGTCCAGCTGCCGCGCCGGGATGCCGAGCCCGAGGTGGCCGGCGTACCGAGCGTGGTTCTCCGGGAAGGCGTCCTGCCGCCGGAAGGCGTTGTAGACGGGCAGCGCGAGCTCGTCGGCGACCGCGATCAGCTCGTCACGCGCGGACCGGGCCCGCCCGCCGACGATGACCACGGGGTACTTCGCCTCGTCCACCAGTTGCGCCACGGCGTCAGCCGAACGGCCCAGCGTGCCGGAAGCCGGCGGCCGGACCCGCGCCATCGGCTTCGCCGCGTCGTAGGGCATGCCCCAGATGTCGCAGGGCACCCCGAGCACGACCGGCCCCGGACGTCCTTCCTGCGACGTCGTCAGCGCGTGCGCGAGCAAGCTGGGCAGGCTGTCCGGGTCGGTCACCCGCAGCGTCGACTTGGCGATCGACTCGAACATCGCCGTCAGGTCCGACGTCGGCAGCTCCCCGGACGACGACGGCACCGGCTCCGTCGCCGGCGTCTCCAGCAACACGACCATCGGCGTCTCGTCCTGGTACGCCGTCTGGACGCCGATCGCCAGGCTCGCCGCACTCGGGCCCCGGCTGGCGAGCAGCACGGCGGGCCGCTCGGTGAGCTTGCCCTCCGCCTCCGCCATGAAAGCCGCGCCCGCGTCGTGGCGCGCCGAGACCAGCGTGATCTCCCGCTCGCGTTGCAGGGCGTCGAGCAGTTCCAGGAAGGACTCGCCGACCACCGCGTACACGCGGCGGACCCGTGCCTCGGTCAGGATCCGCACGGCCGTCTGGGCGACGGTCGCTCCCAGTTGGTATCTAATGAGGAGAGCTTAGGCGGGCACCGTTCAGTGCAGTCAAGTGATCTTCGCCGAAACCCGGTAAGGATGGGCTGAATGTCCGCTTTGACCGACTGCTAGCCGATCAAGGGAGCGAGGACCGCAGTCTTGGCCGCGACCGAACATGAAACCGTTTTTACTTATGGCGCACCGGCGTTGAAGTACGGCACCGGCTCGAGCGACGAGATCGGCTACGACCTGACCCAGTACGGCGTGCACCGCGTGCTCGTCGTGACGGATCCACAGGTCGCCGCGACCGGCTGGCCGCGCCGCATCGCCGACGGGATCGCGGGCTACGGCATCGAAGTCGAGGTCTTCGACGGCGTACACGTCGAACCCACCGATGTCAGCATGCAGAAGGCGGTTGACTTCGCCCGCGGAACCGGTCCGTACGACGCCTTCGTCGCCGTGGGCGGCGGGTCGGCCATCGACACCGCCAAGGCGGCGAACCTGCTCACCAGCAACGACGGCGAACTGATGGACTACGTCAACGCCCCGGTCGGCGGCGGCCGCGCGCCGGACCGCCCGCTGAAGCCGCTGGTCGCCGTTCCCACGACCACCGGCACCGGCTCGGAGAGCACCACGGTCTGCGTGCTCGACGTGCTGTCCCTGCGCGTCAAGAGCGGGATCAGCCACCTGCGGCTGCGCCCGACCCTCGCCGTCGTCGACCCCCGGCTCACCATCAGCCAGCCCGCCGGCGTGACCGCGGCCAGCGGCATGGACATCCTCTGCCACGCCGCCGAGAGCTACACCGCGAAGCCGTACACTGAGTTCGAGCGCAAGCGCCCGGAGCAGCGTGTGCCGTATTGCGGCGCGAACCCGCTGGCCGACATGTTCGCCGAGCAGTCACTGCGGCTGCTGTCGTGGGCCCTCCCCGCCGCCGTCCGCGACGGCGACGACCTCAAGGCACGCGAAGCCATGGCCCTGGCCGCGACGTTCGCCGGGCTCGGGTTCGGCAACGCCGGCGTGCACATCCCGCACGCCAACGCGTACCCGATCGCCGGCCAGGTCAGGGATTTCCACCCGGATGGCTACCCGGGCGAAGAACCCATGGTTCCGCACGGCATGGCCGTGTCGCTGACCGCACCCGCCGCGTTCCGCTTCACCTTCGACGCCGCGCCGGACCGCCACCTGCGCGTCGCACGCCTGCTGGCGCCCGACTTCGAGTGGCCGGGTGACTTCGCCGACCACCTGCCCGCGGTGCTGATCGACCTGATGCGGCAGATCGGCATCCCGGACGGCATCGGTGCCGTCGGCTACACGGAGTCCGATGTGGACTCCTTGGTCGAGGGAACGCTGAAGCAGCAGCGGCTACTGGCGACCGCACCCCGCGAGGCGTCCGCGGATGATCTTTCCGGCATCCTGCGCGAGTCGGTGTCACTGTGGTGAACGGGTACCCGCACTGGCAGACGGTTCCGTTGCGCTGGAAGGACAACGACGTCTACGGGCACGTCAACAACGTGGTGCACTACTCCCTGATGGACACCGTGATCAACACCTGGCTGATCGAGCAGGGCGGCCTCGACATCGAAGCCGGGGAGGTGATCGGGCTGTGCGTCGAGTCGCACTGCGGTTATCACTCATCGGTTTCCTTTCCTGGGACGTTGCGGGTCGGTTTGCGCGTGGCGCACCTCGGGAAGTCCAGCGTGCGTTACGAGATCGGCATGTACGCCGCCGACGAGTCCCTGGTCGCGGAAGGGCACTTCGTGCACGTCTTCGTGGACCGCGAGTCCCGCCGGCCGACACCGCTCGCCGGCAAGCTGCGTGAGGCATTGGAAGCACTGCAACCCGGATGACGTCGACCGCCGGCGGTTCACCTCCTCTCTGACGGTGCCGGTTCCGGGCCGGGTTCTTCCCGTGTTTCCGATCATGCACGACGGCCCCGACAGAACCGGTCGGACGGCCCGAGTTGTCCACAGGCGGGGAAAAGATCGGCGAGTTGTCCACAGATTCACGACGAGGGGTTCCCCGGCCGTTCGGCCGCGATAATCTGGAAGTCCCCAGAGATACGTCCACAGTGGACGGGAAGTCAGCTCACTCGAGCGGCTCGCGACACGGATGGCGGCCTAGGCGTCGATCCGGTGGCACCGTTGTGAGAAGGCGGCCCGCTCGTGGCTCCGTTGCCGGCAGGCGTGCCCGCGGCGGACCCCACATCCGAAGTTGGACCAGCAGTAGCTGCGGCTTCGTCGCCGGCAGGCGCCCCGGCGGCGACCGCAGACCCTGTGCCCACTGGCGGATTCGCAGTGGTCGCGCGGCCGTTGCCGGCAGGCGCCCCGCCAACGGCCGCGCCACTGCCCGCAGGCGGCGAGCCCCCGGTACCGGCCGGTTGGCTGCCTGCACCCGCGGTCGGCTCGGCACCGGTGGCTGCTTCCCCAGCCACCGGTGTCGCCCAGGCCTGCATGAGTTCGGCGTACCGCGCCGACCCGGCCAACAGGTCGGTGTGGCGGCCCAGAGCGGTCTCGCGGCCGTCCATGACGAGGACGCGATCCGCGCGCAACGCCGACGAAAGCCGGTGCGCGATCACCACCAGAACACCACCCCGCGCGGCGAAGGCCCGCTCCGCACGGGCTTCCGACACAGGGTCAAGATGGGAGGTGGCTTCATCGAGGATCACGAATTCCGCCGAACTGGCGTAGACCCTGGCCAGTGCGAGCAACTGCGCTTCGCCCGCGGAGATGCCTTCGCCGCCGTGACCGATCTCGGCGTCGAGACCGCCCAGGCGCCGAAGCAACGCGCCCGCGCCTACGGCGTCCATGGCGGCCAGCAGCGTGTCGTCCGAGGCTGACGACGCGAACAGGCCGACGTTATCCCGCACGGTTCCCGCGAAGACATACGCCTCTTGCGGGATCAGCGCCACCAGCTTGTGGCGGAGCGCCGTGGGCACGTCCCTGACCGGGACGCCGCCCAGCAGGACCCGGCCTTCTTGTGGCGTCAGCATCCCGGTCAGCAAGCCGGCCAATGTCGACTTGCCGATGCCACTCGGCCCGACGACGGCGAGGTGCTCCCCCGGCCGCAAGTCCAGGTCCAGTCCACGGACCACAGGTTCGGCCGTCGCGCCCCAGCCGAACGTCAGCGCACGAACCTGGATGTCGGTGCCGCGCGGAGTCGCGGTGCCGTCGGGTATGGCGGGCAGCTCGGCCGTCTCCGCCAGCCTGCGGAGTGCGACCAGCAGGCGCAGGACGACGGTGCCTGCCGTGGCGGCGAGACCGCGGAGGGCCGGCTGCATCGTCGTGGCCAGGTAGACGAGCGCGCCGAGTGCCGCGCCCGCGGTCAGGTCGCCGCGGGCCACCAGGCCCGGAGCCATCGCCAGCGCGAGCAACAACGGGATGAACTCGCCGAGCGAGATCACCAGGGCTCGGAGGGCACTCGACCGCGCCACGCGGATCGCGGCCGTCGCCTGCTCGTCGACCGCGTCGTACATCGCCAGCGCGGCGATCGGCTCGGCACCGCAGGCCACGATGTCGCGCATGCCGGCCAGGGACGCGCCGGCCGTCGCAGCCGTGTGCTCGTCCGCCAGCGCAAGCGCGCGCTGGCGGCGGGCCAGAGAGGGAAGGAGACAGGCGAAGACGACCAACGAGACGACCACCGGCACCGCGACCGGAACCACCAGCGCGCCGGCGACCGTCACGAGGCCGGCGAGCGCGGACGCCGTCGTCACCAGCATGCCGCGGGCCTGCACCAACAGGCCGGCGGTCGCGTCGCGGACCACTTCGACGTGCTGGGTGATCCGGGCGACGCCGCTGGAGTCCGGCTGGTTGCGCGGCGGGGACTCGTCGTGCAGCACACCACGGACGACCGCGGTCACCAGGGCGTCGCGCAGCGGCTCGACCACCTTGCCGAGCTGGTGCCACACCATCCGCGAGCCGAACGCGCCGAGCACGGCAGCGAGCCCGAACAACGTCAGCCAGCCGAGGCCGGCCGCCGGGTCGCCGACCGAAAACCCACGGTCCACGGACAGCTCGACGAGCCGTCCCGAGAAGAAAGCAGGTACGCCTTCGAGCAGTGAACACACGAGCAGCACCGCACCGCCACGCCACTGCCCGGCGAGCGCGGACCAGTACAACCGGTGCAGGCTCACTCGTCGTCCTCCGTGAAGACACCGCGGTAGCCGGACTCCTGCCAGAGGGCGGCGTGCGGGGCCACCGCGCGGATCCGGCCCTCTTCGAGCCAGACCACCAGGTCAGCGCGGGCAGCGGTGCCCGCGCGATGGGTCACGACGACGCGGGTGCGGCCCGGCAGCGCGTCGGCCAAGGCGCGCTCGACCGCGGCCTCGGTGACCGTGTCGAGGCTGGCCGTGGCGTCGTCGAAGATCAGGATGCGCGGGTTGTGCACGATCGCACGGGCCAAGCCGAGGCGCTGGGCTTCGCCACCCGAAAGCGGGGTCTCGGCCAACGGCGTGCGGTAGCCGTCGGGCAGGCGGACGACGACCTCGTCGACCTGCGCGGTCCGGCACGCGGTGCGGACGGCGGACTCGCCGGCCCAGGTGCCGTAGCCAACCGCGTCGGCGACCGTCGCGCCGAGCAGTGCGGGCCGTTCGAAGGCGTAGCCGACGACCGCGCGCAGCTCCTCGCGGCGGAGGCGCTCGATCGGGCGGCCGTCGAGGAGGACCTGGCCTTCGTCGGGCGTGATCAGTCCGCCGAGCACGCCGGCCAGCGCGGACTTGCCCGCGCCCGACCGGCCGACGACCGCGAGGAAGGTGCCGCCGTCGATGCGCAGGTCGATCTCCGCCAGTGCGCCCGTCACGCCGATGTGGCGAAGTTCGACGGTGCCGTCGCCGGGCAGCAGCGGGAGCTTTCCGGGCACGAGTTCGGGCTCGTCGAGAACCTCGACGAGCCGTTCGGCGCAGCCGCGCGCCCGGGACAGCATGGTGAGCAGCGGGATCTGGGTGACCAGGCCGAGGCCGAGCGCGACGTAGCCGAGCGTGCCCACTACGTCGCCGACGCTGAGCCGGCCCGCGAGGACGCCGAAGCCGGCCGCGGCCAGCACGGAGATCTCGACCGCCGGCGTCAGCAGGCCGGCGCGCCAGACCATCCGGGCCTGGGTGCGCCAGATGCCGAGCCCCGCCAGGCCCAGCTTCGGCAGGGGGCGCAGCACGCGCTCGGCTTCGCGGTCGGCTGTGCCGGACGCCGCGATCGTGCGGAGGCCGGCGACCGCGTCGACCATCCGGGCGGCGAGCTCGCCGGAAACCTGCTGGTAGGCGAGGACGTCGTCGGCGGTGTGCTTGAGGTGGCTGCGGGCGAGCAGCAGCGCGAACGGGATGCTGCCGAGGAAGACGAGCGCCAGCCGCCAGTCCTGCACGGCGAGCAGCACCACGGCGCCGGTCGAGATGACCAGCATCGAGCCGCACTGGACGACGATCGTCACGATGCCGCCGGCGCCGACGCAGTCGCCGGTGAGGCGGCTGATCGCGTCGCCCTCGGCGAAACGCGACCGGGCGCCGAGCGTGAAGAGCTTGTCGGAAAGGGTGCGGCGCAACCACGCGGACGCCGTCGCCGTCACGCGGGTGGTCAGGATCCCGCCGACGACGTCGGCCGCGATTTCCGCGCCGCCCACGAACAACAGCCACGAGACTTCAGGCCAGCTCGGGCGGCCCGCGACCACGGCGTCGACCGCGGCCGCGAGCGCGCCCGGAAGGAGCAGCCCGGCCGCGGTGGCGACCAGGGCGGTGACGACGATGGCGGCGAGTCGCGGACGGTCGAGGCCGGCTACCCGGACCAGGAGCCGATCGGCGGAGCCGCGCATCTCACTCCTTCGGACGAGGTACCACCGGGGCGGTACCGGGGCCACAATGAACGTGCGGGAGCGGCGCACTTGGCCTGTGCCGCTCCCGCACCGTTCACCTAGGCACTACTTGCCGACGGACTTGCCAGGTCAGTGGCAGGTCAGCAGCGAGAGGGTGCTGTTGGTGCAGGAGGCCAGCAGGCTCAGGTTCGACGGCGCGCCGCCCCCGCCACCGTGACCACCGTTGAGCACCTCGGGGGTCTCCAGGGCCTGCAGCTCCAGAACGAGTTCCATGGTGTTCCTTTCATCGGTTTCTTCGTTTCCGCCGGTCTTCAGCGACCGGAGGTGTGGGGGGACGGCGTGCTGCCCAGGAAGGGCAGCACCTCCTTGCCGTCCAGGAGGGCGGCGAGCGCGAGGAGGATTCCCGCGCTGCCGGTGGTGACGTCCATCGACAGCCGCAGCAACTGGTTGCCGGGGAAGGCGAGGCCGCCGCGGAACGGCACGGCGTACCAGGCCAGCCGGGCCAGGTGCAGGTCGATCGCTTCGCGGACGCGCTGCTCGGGTTCGGCACCCATGCCGAGGGCGACCGCGAGCCCGAGCCGGCCGTAGAGCAGGCCGGGGTGGATCACGAACTCGCCGCGGCACGACTGACGCAGCTCGGGCAGGCTCTCGCAGGCGACCGCGTCCGGGCGGTGCCGAGCCAGCTGCTCGGCGACCATGAGGATTCCCGCGCTGCCGATGGCGGCGTACGGAAGGGTGCGGGTGGCACCGTCGCGGACCTGCAAGGACGCGTCGTCGGCGAGCACGCATTCTTCGAGGTCACGGCGCAGCGCCTGGTCGGCGAACGCCAGCCACGCGGGTTCGCCGGTGCCTTCGAAGAGCCGGATGAACAGGAGCGCCGGACCGGACCAGCCGGACAGCAGGCCCGCGCGGGCGAACTTCCCGGGCGGCGCGGCGGTCTCGAGCGCCTCGGCCAGCCGGACGGCGGTGGAGAGCGCCTGCCGGCCGAACTCGTTGTCCTGCCGGGCGGCGGCGAAGTGCAGCTGCGTCAGCCCGATCCCGGCCAGTCCGCCTTCGAGCGCGTGGTCGGTGGTCTGCTCGACGAGTCGCGCCGACGACGCGAGCAGCCGGCCCGCCTCGTCGTGGTGACCGAGGTTCTCCAGCACGTACGCGATGCCGTAACTGCCGTCGTAGAACCCGGGCCGGGTCGGCGGCTCACGGCGGACCGCATCGATCAGCCAGCGCTCGTGCTCGGGGAACCGGCCGACGCCGGCGACGTCGAGAGCGTGCAGCACGCCCGCGGCACCGACACCCAAACAGGCGCCGCCGACCCGGAACTGCTCGATGTCGCCGGGGAACAGCCGGTCCTGGCGCTCGGGAGTCGCGCTGGCCAGGATCGCCTCGGCGATCTGCTTGCGGACCAGCGGCCAGTCCGGTTTCTCCTGGCCGAGCTCCGTGTGAACCGGTGCCGGCTCCGCGGTGTCGTCACGCGAAGCCAGCACCGCGACCGCGGCGTCGGCGTAACCCTCGGGGAGGCCGAACCGGCGCTCGACGAAGTCGGCGATGCCGCGCAGCTTCGCCGGCGCGAGCTCCAGCAACGCCGACAGCGGCAGGAAGATCCACAGCCGCAACGCCGCGAGGGCGTGCTCGTCGATCTCGAAGCCGGTCCGGTCAGCCGGTGCGCGGAAACCCGGTGCGCCGAGCGCGGGCCGGGAACCGGACTCGAGGGTCGCCGCCATCTCGAAGTCGATCAGCGAGACCCGGCTCTCGTCGTCCTCGTCGATCAGGATGTTCAACGCGTGCAGGTCTCCGAAGACGAAACCGCGAGCGTGGATCTCCTCGATCGTCTCCTCGACCTTCGCGAGCACGGCCAGGGCGCGGGCGGCGTAGGCGGTGAGGTCGGCTTCGGTCGTGTCACGCCTGGTCAGCGGGTAGTTGCGGGCCAGCCAGTTGCCGAGCGACGTGCCGGGCATGTACTCCATGGCGAGGTAGTGGTGTTCCCAGACGGTGAAGTGCTCGAAGGCACGGGGCACGCCGGGGACGCCGGCCAGCGCGTCGAGCACCTCGTGCTCGCGGCGCAGCCGTGCGACGGCGTCGATCTGCGCACGGTCCAGGCCGGCGTGCGGACGGGCTTCCTTGAGGACGACCTCGTCGCCGCCCGCCTTGGGGTCGGCGAGGTAGACGCCGCCGCCGTTCGAGAAGTGCAAGGAGCGCGTCACCCGGTAGGGGAACTGGTCCGGGTCGCCGCTTCTACGCGCAGCGATACTGCTCTGCAGACAGGCCGGAATCTTCACCCAGTCGGGGACGGAGAACGTCGGTTCGCGCTTGTCGGGCACGAGCCGCCCGTCCGGCTTGCGGATCGCCAGGACGCGGTTGCCCTCGTGTTCGACCCACTGTTCGGCGAATCCGCCGTAACGGACGTAGAGTGGGCCGTCGCCGTATCTGAGGTCGCTCAGGATATAAGCACCGTGCTCACCTTCGAGCCGGACCGCCAGATCTTCGAGAACACGCCCCAGCTCGTCTTCGTCAGCCGGGTAAATGGTGATGAGCTTGCCACTGCCGTCACGAGGGGCGTATTTCGAATTCCGGGCGAGCAGGATCATCAGCGAGCGGAGGTGCTTGTAGGCGATCCGGTGCTCGACACAGTACTCATGCACCTGCACGAGCACGCGCCGCGCATTGTCCAGACCAGCGGAAACGTGGATTTTCCAGCCTTGGCCGGGAAGTTGGCGACCCTCGGGGCTCAGCGACCGCCAGATGCCGCGGTCGGCGGCGACCCAGCCGGTGGCCGGCGTCGGCAGCGCCTGGGAAAAGTCGTCGACCGGCGCACCGATTTCCAGTTGTTCGTCGTAGAACAACGGGTCGGCGAAGCAAAATGCTTCGTAGCGCAGGTCCATCGAAGATTCCCCTCCGGGTTCCCCCCGGGCAACTCGGCTCCGGGGACGAGGAATATTCCCCCATGCCGGACGGCCTCTCGCCTATCCGCCAACCCGGGGGTTCAACTGGGCTATCCGAGGTAGGCAAAAAGGGCACTTACCTGTCGGTAGTCGAACCCAGCGTGATTCTTGACCGATGGCCAACCACCCTGTCGGGGTGTAACACGAAGCTTTCTCCAACATTCCCCCAGGTCCACACGAGGATAACACGGAATAAACCGCCGAATTGGCACAATGCCATCAAGGTCTTGTCGTGATCAATTAACCTGGTGTACGTATATCTCGTTGAGCGGGATTGTCCACTGTGGAGCGGACCGGGTGGCCCAGGCCACGCCCGCGGTACCTCGGCGGACGGGCCCACCGGTACCACGGAGTAAGTTGGCGGCCGGCGGACCGGAAGGAGGAACGGGTGATCTTCGGATTCGCCGTGACAGTCGCCGTGGCGGCCACGCTCGTCGCGCTGTGGAGCTTCGTCCAGTCGGCCCGCAACCGGCTGCCGGACAAACCGCTCCTGATCGGGATCGCGGTCGTCGAGGTCCTGCTGGTCGTCCAGCTGGTGATCGGGATCGTGCTGCTCGTCGGCGGCGATCGCCCGGGCAGCCTGGCGACCTACCTGGCCTACCTGATCGGCAG
Organism: Amycolatopsis sp. NPDC005961; assembly: GCF_040629235.1. Taxonomy (NCBI): domain Bacteria; kingdom Bacillati; phylum Actinomycetota; class Actinomycetes; order Pseudonocardiales; family Pseudonocardiaceae; genus Amycolatopsis; species Amycolatopsis sp. NPDC005961. The sequence continues at coordinate 46,023 of NZ_JBEXVF010000034.1, forward strand.
CCTGGTCGTGCTGCCGGTCGGCGCCGCCTGGGCCCTGGCCGAGCGGAGCCGGTCGAGCACGGCGGTGCTCGGCATCGCCTGCATCGCCATCCCGGTGATGGTGCTGCGACTGAACGAGGTGTGGAGTGGAGCAACAGCGTAGGACGGCCACCGGCCCCGGGCGGGTGCTCGTCGCCGTGTACGCGATCTTCGCGCTGGCCGCGACGTCGCGGGCCGGCGTCCAGATCAGCACGAAGTTCCACGAGGCACCGCTCGCGTACCTGCTCTCGGCGTTCGCCGCGGTCGTGTACATCGTCGCGACCATCGCGCTGGCCCGGCGCGGCGACGGCTGGTGGCGCGTGGCACTCACCGCGTGCTCGATCGAGCTGCTGGGCGTGCTGACCATCGGCACGCTGAGCCTGGTCGACGCGGCCGCGTTCCGGCACCCGACCGTCTGGTCGGTCTACGGCGAGGGCTACCTGTTCATCCCGCTGGTCCTGCCGGTCATCGGCCTGTACTGGCTGCGCCGCAGCGCGCCGGCGAAGGTCACGGCCTGACGCCGCAGTCGAACAGCACCCCGGCGGACGCGGCGTCCGGGCCGATCCGCGCGGGCGGCACCGGACGGCAGTGCGTCGCCTCCCACCCGATGCGCCGGGTCAGCTCGTCCGCGTCCGCCACCACGGGTTTCGCGGCGCCGCGGCCGATCTCGAGGAACACGTGCGGCAGCAGCACGAACCGGAGCTTCCCGGCCGACACCCAGCGCGGCAGGTCGGCGGCGGACGGCGCCGGATCGAAGCCGATGTACCCGCCCAGCGGCGCCACGCGCGCGTCCGTGTTCAGCAGGAACGGGTCCGCGCCGTACGTCCCGCCCTCGACGGCGAGAACGCTCCCCGGCGCCTGGGCTTCCGCATACGCGAGCACCGCACGCTGACCAGGGCTGAGCCGGTACGCGTCGTTGATGAACCGGACGTACCCGGCCTCGGCACCGGCACCGGTGTTGATGCCGACCACGGTGCGCACCGCGTCCGTCGACGGCGGCCCGGCACCGGGGTCGGCCGTCTCCAGCACGCTGACCGGCCGCACTGCGGTGTCGACGACGAAGGCCGCGGGACCGGCGACGACGGCGGCCAGCCCGGTGGCGGCCACGACGCGCGGGGCCCGCAGGAGCGCCACGACGACGGTGAGCACCGCCAGCGCGAGCACGGTGTACCGCAGCCACGGCAGCCAGTCCGGCGTCCGGCCGAGGAGGAGGAACGCGAGCAGCGCCGTCCCCGCGACCGCGGCCGGCAGCACGAACCGGACCGGCCCCGGCGAACGTTGCCACCGCCAAGCCGTGACGAGCCCGGCGGCCGCGAGCGACGCGATCGCCGGCGCGAGCTCGGCGGTGTAGTACGCGTGGAAGATGCCGCCGGTGAACGAGAAGACCGCGGCGCCGGCGACGAGCCAGCCGCCCCACAGCACCCAGCCCGCCTTCGTGCCCGGTGCGGCGCCGCGGGCGCGGCAAGCCGCGACGACCAGGGACACCAGCGCGAGCGGCAGCAGCCAGGCGATCTGCCCGCCGACCTCGGCGTCGAACAGCCGCAGTGGACCCGCGCCGCCGCCGAGTGCCGCGCCGACCGTGGCGCCGTAGCCGCCGCCGATCCCGGTCGAACCGCCGACCAGCCGCGTCACGCCGTTGTAGCCGAAGGCCAGCTGCCAGACCGAGCCGTCCGTGGTGCTGCCGACGAACGGCTTCGCGCCCGGCCATAACGTGACGACGACGGGCCAGGCCAGCGACACGACGAGCGTCACGCCGCCGGCGACGCCGATCCAGGCGAGACGCCGGCCGCGCGAGCCGGGCGCCGCGACGAAGTACGCCATGGCCAAGCCCGGCAGCACGATCCACGCGGCGAGCATCTTCGTCAGGAAACCCAGTCCGACGAACACGCCGGCCCACACCAGCCACCGCGCGTCGTCCTCGATCGCGCGGGTGACGCAGTAGGCGGCGAGCAGCAGCAGGAGCACCAGCAAGGTGTCCGGCAAGTTGTCGCGGTTGATCGCCGCGGTGATCGGCGTCAGCGCGAAGAGCGCCGAGGCGAGCAGGGCGGTGCGGGGGCCGGCCCAGCGGCGCACCACCAGGTGCAGCACGAACACGGCGGCCACGCCTTCGACGACCTGGACCAGCGCGATCGCCCAGGTGTGGAAGCCGAACACGGCCACGCCGAGCGTCTGGGTCCAGAACGCGAGGGGCGGTTTGTCGACCGTGACGACCCCCGCCGGGTCGAAGCCCGCGAAGAAGAACGCCGCGACATCGTGGGACATCGAGTGCACCGCGGCGGCGTAGTACGGCTGCAACGGCCTGTTCAGCGCCCATCCCCACAACGCCACCGCGACGACCAGCATCGTCCCCACCGCGATCCGCTCGGCCTTCGCCGTCATGGCTCCCCCTCCGGTTCCCGCCGGGAACGCTAGGGCGGCGCGACGCCGGAGTCCTCAAGCTCCGGATTAAAATGGCCCTCAACCCGTGGGTTGAGCGCGGAACAGTACGGGAACTGCACGTAGTCCACTCGGCGAAATAAATACGGACACCACCGGACTTTCGTCGGTTCCGGACATTCCCCGAAAACTCGGACACTCTTCTCGTTCGGTCCCCACCGGCTTTCCCGTGCGGGTTCTCCGCACGAAAAGGAGTGAGCGTGAAATTCGGCAAGTTCGTGCTGCTGGCCGCGAGTACCGCGCTGGCCGTCGTCGGCCTCGGCGGCCCGGCGACCGCCCAGACCACCCCGCAGGCCCAGCCGTCGATCATCGGTGGCAGCACCGCCTCGAGCGGCCCCTGGGCGGCCCGCCTGTTCGTGAACGGCCAGCAGAACTGCACCGCGACGATCATCGCGCCGCAGTACATCCTGACCGCGAAGCACTGCGTCAGCAGCTCCGGGACGTACACGTTCCGGATCGGCAGCCTCGACCAGTCCAGCGGCGGGACGATGGCCACCGGCTCCACCATCACGCGGTACCCGGGCAGCGCCGACCTGGCGATCGTCCGGCTCACGACCTCGGTGAACGCCACCTACTCGCCGCTCGGCAACGTCGGTGACGTCTCGGTCGGCCAGAACGTCTCGGTCTACGGCTGGGGCGCGACCAGCCAGTGCGGCTCCGAGATCAACTGCCAGTCGCGGTACCTGAAGGTCGCGACGGTGCGCGTGAATTCGATCGGCTGCAGCGACTACACCGGCGGCGTCGCGGTGTGCGCGAACCGCGTCAACGGCATCACGGCCGGCGGCGACTCGGGCGGCCCGATGTTCGCGTCCGGGCGTCAGGTCGGCGTCGCGTCGACCAGCGACCGGTCGAACAACACGGCGTACACGAACATCACGCGTTATCGCAGCTGGATTTCCCAGGTGGCCGGGGTCTGATTCCCGGAAAGGGCCCGGCCTGTCCAGGCCGGGCCCTTTCTTCAGGACGTAGAAATGTCGTCGAGCTGTTCCGCGGCGGGCCGGACCGGGTAGAGGTCGCCGCCGGGCTGGACGGGCACGCGCGGCAAAGCGGCCCGCGCGGTTTTGTCACCGGCGTCGGCTGCCGCGTGCAGCACGTCCAGCGCGGCGTACGGCCGGAAGTCCAGTTCGGGGTACGGCCACTGTCCCGTCGTCGCACCCGGCACCAGGAAGTCGACGGCCTTGAACAGGGTCGCGCCGCTGGGTGCGGTGTAGTGCCACAGGTCGACGCCGACGTGCTTGCCGATCTGCGCGAGCCGCGTCAGCGCGACGAGGTTGAAGTTGGAGTAGTGCCAGCTGCGCGTCCGGCTCGCTTCCGCCGGCTGGTAGCCGTCGGCGGCGACCTGCGGCGCGATGCGGTTCGGTCCGGCGTCCTGGGCGATCGTCTTCGCCAGGTCACGCTGTCCGGTACCGAGGGCGAGCGAGGCGGCGAGCATGTCGTAGAAGCTGCCGTGGTTGTTCTGCGCCTTGGCTTCGTCGGTGCCGTTCTTGCTGGTGCGCAACCAGTTCAGGAACTGTGCGTACCAGCCGGTCATGCCGGCCTGGTCGGTCTTGCTCCAGCCGGGCGCGCCGGTCGCGAGGATCGCGGTGGCGTCGACGACCTGGGTCAGTGTGTAGGAGAACTCGATGATGCCGATGCCACGGCCGTCGACCTTGCACGGGATGCCCTGCGCGTAGTTCATGTTCGGGTTCATCTTCGTGGCCGCGTCGAGGAACCACGTGCGCAGGTCGAGGGCCGCGCGCTGGGCGTAGCGCGTGTCCCCGGTGTAGTACCAGGCCAGCGCGAGGCGGTAGATCGCGGCGAAGGCGTCGCCGCGGTAGGCGTGGTCGGTGATCTCGTCGACGATCGGGTTGCGCTGCCCGTCCTTCTGGACGAAGGGGCAGCCCCACGGGTTTTCGGCGGTCGGCGCGGTGGTCGGCCACCAGTAGGGCGCGAGGCTGAGATAGTCGTGCTTGTCCCCGCTGGGCGGGACCTGTTTCTTGGTGGTGACGCTCCAGGGCCCGGTCGTGAGGTCGGTCTTCGCGGCGGTGAGCAGGTGGTCCAAGGCGGTCTTGGCCGTCCGTTCGCCGACGAGCGCGGCGAACTTGGTCCGCAGCAGCCGGCCGCCGTCGAGGACGGTGGTGTTCGGAGCGCAGATCGGCCCGATGACCGGGACGCTGCAGCCGTTCGCCGCGGGAGCGGCCTCGGCGGGCGCGGCCGCGGAAGTGACGAGCCCGGCCACGGCGAGCGCAGCCACGACGGTGTGGCGGAAGATCATGTCCGCTCCATTCACGAATATGAACGTCAACCCTGTGAGTGAATGGAGAGTACGCATGTGAACTCTGCGGGGCAATGCCCTGGCGGGTTCAGTCGCGGGGACGGAAGAAGGCTTCGAGCCGCGCGGTGGCGAGGTCCGCCCAGGTGTCGGCGGTGGCGAGCACGGCCGCGGCGCCGGTCGGGAACTTGGCCTGGACCAGCCGGGTGTCCTCCCCGTAACCGGCGAGGTGCAGGGTCAGTTCGCTGACCCCGGGCTCGTGCCCGACGAGGGCCAGGGTGGTGACGTCGCCGGGAATCCGTCGCGCGGCTTCCAGGAATTCCTCGGGACCGGCGCCGTAGAGGTCTTCGTCGTACTCGACGGGAGGTTCCCCCGGCAGCGCGCCACTGACGTGCTCCCAGGTTTCCCTGGTGCGGCGGGCGGTGGAGCAGACGACGCGATCGGGGACGTAGCCGTGGTCGCCGAGCCAGCGGCCCAGGTTGGGCGCGTCGCGGAGCCCGCGGGGAGCGAGTGGGCGTTCGTGGTCGGGAAGGTTGTCGGACCAGTCCGACTTGGCGTGCCGGAGGACGATGAGCCGCCTGGTCGCGTCCATGTTCACCACCTGTGGCCTGAAGTCGATGCTTCGGTCACCGTAACCGAGAGCTGGAGGCGCCCGACTTGGCCGGGCGCCTCCAGCGCACTAACACCAAAACCAGAACAGGGAGAACATCTACTTCCTTCCGAATTGCAAGCAACAGAAATAATTCGGCGCGGCCCCACAAAGAGAATCCCGAGTGTCGCGCTGCGTTGGCGCGAAGATTAGGGCAAGCGGACGCCTCGCCGCAAGCCTTTTGTTGACGTAGAGTTACCTACAGCCGTGTCCGTAAAAGGCATTCGCTGCGATGAACCAGCCGCTGGTGGCCGGCACCTGCACGTTTGCCCAGAGAGACGCATGGTGAGAGTGTACGAACGTTCGGTGATTCACTCTCTAGTGGGCTATGAAGAGTGATAGCGGGGCGGCGAGGGCAGGGAAACCGTGTCCTCGTCACTCATCCGGACGTCCGGGACGTCGGGTGCGGCACCGAGCTCGGCCAGGAGCCGTTCGACCTGCTCGGCGCGGCGGTGGCGTTCCCGGTCACGGTACAGCCCGGCGGCCCGCTCCCAGGCGATTCGCGCCGGCTCCAGGTCACCGCGTCGGGCCAGGACGGTTCCGAGAGCGGTCAGCGCGCGGGCTTCTCCCGTCGCCGCATGTGACCGCTCGGCGAAGACCACCGCTTCCCTCGCGAACCGCAAGGCGTCGTCGAATCGGCCTTCGGCCAGCGCGAGGTCGGCCCGTGCGGTGTGCAGTCGCATGACCGCCGACAGATCGCGCACCGTTTCCAGCAGCGGAATCGCCGCCCGGCAGTGCGCGTGCGCCGAATCGAACTCGCCGAGGTCGGTGTGGACGCCGACGAGTTCGGTGTGCGTTTCGGCCAGCGCCGACGCATCGCCCATTCCCCTTCGCAGCCGCAGCGCCTGCCGCAGGTGCTCGAGCGCGCGATATGGCTGGTCGAGCTCGGCCAGGGTCTTGGCCAGATTGTGCGCGGCTTTCGCCTGCCGCTCCTCGTCCCCGATTTCGTGGGCGGCGGCGGCGCATTCTTCGTACAGCGCCGCCGCTTGGTCGAGCCGCCCCGCGTGCCGGTGCCGGTGCCCCATGTTGAGCTTCGCCGTGAGCACGGCGAGCGGGACGTCCCGCGCCGTGGCGAGGTCGAGGGCCTGCCGCAGGTGGGTCTCCGCGACCGCGTCGTGCCCGGCGAGCAGGTGGAGGTAGCCGAGGTCGTTGAGGCAGGCCATGCGGGCGAGGTCGTCCCCCGCCGCGGCGGCGGACCGGACGGCGACGGTCAGACCGGCGATGATGTCGTCGAAGTACCCGAAGCGGTTCAGGATGCCGCCGGTGACGTGCGGGAACCGCCACGCGAACTCGTGGAGGCCGTGGTCGGCGGCGTAGCGGACCATCGCGGTGAGGTTCACCCGCTCGCGCAGGCACCAGCGCATCGCGGCGAGCGGATCGGTGAACCGGTCCGGCCGGCACCCCGGCTCGACCGGCGGCATCTTCGGTCCCAGCCCGTGCGGGTGGACGATCCGGTGCGCGTTGTGGGCGGTGTGCAGGTAGTAGGAGACCAGCCGCCGGCGCGGCCCGTCCACCGGCGTACCCGGCGTGTTCAGCGCCCGGGCGAAGTGGTGGAACAGGTCGTGGATGCGGTACCGGTCGCCGTCGCCCGGTTGCTGGACGAGGTGGGCCGCGACGAGCAGGTCCAGTGCCCGCCGGCCCTCCGCCACCGGGACACCGGCCGCCGACGCCAGCACCTCGACGCCGGCCTCGGGGCCCGGATGCAGGCCGAACACCCGGAAAGCCTGCTGCGCGGCCGGCTCGAGGCACTGGTACGACCAGGAGAACGCCAAGTACAGGTTCGTCTCTTCGCCGTCGCCGTCGTCACTGATCGTCAGCAGCGTGGCCGGGTCCCGGACCTGCTCGACGATGGTCTGCAGCCGGCTGCCCGCCCGGCTGGCCGCCCGTTCGGCGACGATGGTCAAGGCCAGGGGCAGCCCGTTGCACAGCGACGCGAGACTCGCGACCGCGTCCGGTTCCCGCAGCGAACGGTCACCCAGCCGCCGGCGGAGCAACTCGGCCGACAGTTCGCCGGAAAGCGGGTCGAGGGTGAGCGTCGGGCACTGGTGCCGCCGGACGAGCGCCTTGAGCCGCCGGCGCGCGGTGACGATCACCGCGCAGTCGGACAGGACGCCGACCAGGGGCTCGATGTGCGCGGTGTCTTCGGCGTTGTCGAGCACGACCAGCATCGGCCGCTCGCTCAGGAGACTGCGCAACCGCGCGGCCCGCCCGGCCGCGCCGACGATCTGGTCGACGGGGTAGTTCAAGGCCGACAGCAGCACGCCGACCGCGTCGGCGGGCTCGACCCGCGGCACGGAACCGACCCCGTGCAAGTCGATCAGCATCGCACCGCCGGGGAACCGCGATGCCGCTTTCCTGGCCCAATGCACGACGGTGCTGGTCTTGCCGACACCCGGCGGGCCCGTCACCGCCACGACGGTCGGGACGAAGGCCTCGCCGGGCGGCGTCACCGCGGCGTCGAGGTCCGAGAGGACGTCGGCGCGGCCGGTGAAGCCGGCCACGTCGCGCGGCAGCTCGCGCAACGGCGTCGGCGGCGCGTACGGCCGGTCCGCCGGGCCCGGGTCCGGCTCCGCGGGAAGGGGTTCCGGCGCACGCAGGTGGTCCTGCAGCGCACGGAGGTCCTCGGCGGCCTGGTCGTCCCCGGCCTTGTGGAAGTACCGGTACATGTCGAGGTAGTACTCGTTGCGCGCCGCGTAACGGCCGACGGCGGTCAACGCCTGCAAACGCAGCTTCGCGAACCAGAGTTCATTGGCGCACTCACGGCTCAGTTCGTCGAGCAGAATCAGTGCTTCGTCCGGCCGTCCGGCGATGAGCAGTTCCGAGAGCAGGAACGTGTTGGCGGGAATCCAGTGATTCGCGGTGACGGAAGTCCGCCAATTCCTCGCCGGTTCCGACGTAATTCCGGCGAGCGGTTCGTCACGCCACAACGTCAGCGCGGCTCGTGCCGCTTCGCACGCTTCCCGGTGCTCGTCCTGGTCGCTCAGTTCGTGGGCCCGTCGCATCGCCGAGCGGAATGCGTGGAAATCGATCAGCTCGGGAGCGATCTCGAGCTGGTAGCCGCCGCTGATCGCGACGATCTTCGCGGGCGCCCCGGCTTGGTCGAGCGCCTGGCGGAGCCGGGCGACACACTTGTAGAGCGCACCTCGCGGGGCGCGCGGCCGTACTTCGTCGTCGTTCCAGGCCCAGTTCACCAGGGTTTCGATCGACATCCGCCGCCCCGGCTGGGTCAGCAACGCGGCAACGACGTTGCGTTCGCGCCGGTGGGTCCACCGCACGCTCAGATTCCCGTGCACACGCATCGTTGTTTGCCCGAGAATTCCGAACGTGATCTCCATTCTGCGTCCCCTCCCCGCAGAGGTGGCACGGTCGCCCGCTCCTCCTGACGAGTTTTGCACCCACCGGACGGAAACGCTATGACAACCGGATAACGACGAGCACCGGAAACGACCTGTCGATCGGTTGTCAGTTTTTTGTCCAACGTGCGCAAGCGCCTTGTCGAACGGCCGCTGCACGCTGGCCGCATGGTCGCGACGAATACGGGAGGGTGCGCGAACATGGACAAGTGGATTCGTGGGCCGATCGGCCTGGACGCCGATCGCCGGGTCACCAGATCGGGATGCCGGAACGCGGTGGTGGTCGTGCCCACCATGACGGCGGGTACCCGGCTGCTCGACGCGCTGCCGCTGCTGGAGGCGGATCACCGCGTGCAGACGGTGTTCACCGTGCCGCACACCGGCGACGGCTGGCACGGCGTCGAGGAGTTCGTCCGAGCCCAGCACGGGCTGGTCCTGCCCTGGCACCAGGCCCTGCAGCACCGTTTCGACCTGGTGCTCGCGGCCAGCCACCGGCACCTCGACGAACTGCACGGCCCGATCCTCCTGCTCGCGCACGGCGCGGGGACGGTCAAGTCACGGCGGTTCAGCCGCAAGGCCGGCGCGGCGACGCTCCCGGCGACCGGGCTAGACCGGGAGCTGCTCACCCATCGCGGGCGGATCCTGCCGGCCGTCCTGGGGCTGGCGACCGACGCGGAGGTCGCGGCGCTGCGCCGGTCGTGTCCCGAGGCGCTGCCGCGCGCACTGGTGGTCGGGGACATCTGCCTGGACGAGATGCTGGAAAGCGTGGCGTTGCGGGAGATCTACCGGCACCGGCTGGGCATCGATCCCGGGCGCCGGCTGGTGACGGTCAGCTCGACCTGGTCGGCCGACTCGGTGTTCGGCCGGCTTCCCCGGCTCTGCCACGCGTTGCGGGACGCGTTGCCGCCCAGCCGCTACGCCGTCGCGGCCGTGCTGCACCCGAACGTCTGGACCGTGCACGGACGGCGCCAGGTCACCGCGTGGTTCGCGGACTGCCTCCGCGACGGCCTGCTGCTCATCCCGCCCGACCAGGGCTGGCAGGCGACCATGGTGGCCTCCGACTGGGTGATCGGCGACTACGGCTCGACCACCGCCTACGCGGCAGCGCTCGGCCGTCCGGTGACCCTGGCGGTGGACGGCGGCTCGGCCATCCGCCCCGGCAGCATCGCGGACCTGGTCCGTCGCCACGCTCCCGGACTGCGGTACGACGTTGCCTTGGCGCCGCAGGAGGAAGTCGCTTCGCGAGCGAGTGATCGTCTCGCCAGGGTGGTCCGGGCCGCGATCACCTCCCGCCCTGGACAGGCCGCGGCCGTCCTGCGGCGCGCGATGTACGAACTCCTCGAGCTGCCCGAGCCGGACGGTGCGGCGAGCACCCGCTTCGTGCGGTCGCCGAACCCGCTTCGGGACATCGCGTGACGAGCGGGGGTGCGCTCGTGGTCGTGCGGCAACCCGGTGTCTGGCACCTGCGGCTGTCCGGGCCGGGCCGCGGCGCCGACGTGCTGGTCGTCGCGGAGGAGGCGCCGCGCGCCTGGTGGGAAGCCGGCGACCTGCTGGTGTGCCGGCAATCCGGTGATGGCGCCGCGGCGGTCCTGGCGGCGTCACGGGCGTTGTCATCGGCTGTCGGCGCCGGCGCCGCGCTCGCCGCGTTCCCCGGCGGCTGTGCCTGCGTGGTCCGTGGCCGGTTCGCCGGCCTGTGGGTCTCCGAGCCGGACCCGGAGTTCGCGTGCCTCGGCGCGGTGACGGCGGCCGTCCTCGCTGTGTCCGGCGTCCGACTCGACGTCAGCGAGGATCTCCAGCACCTCGGCCGTGTAATAAGGCGAGTCGAGGTCGCGTATGACCCGTAGGGCGTCCAGGAGGACCAGCCGGGCTTCGTCGCGCCTGCCTTGCCTCGAACGCAGCCTCGCGACGGCCGTGGTGGCCCGCACGTGCTGGATCGGATCCCCCAGCTCGGCCATGGTCTTCGCCGCCGCGGTCAGCTCGACGATCGCCTCGTCGTCGCGGCCGAGCTTCGCCAGGACCTCACCGCACCGGCGCCGGCACAGCGCGACTCCGCGGGGGATTCCGAGGTCCTCCTGAAGCCGCGCGGCCCGCCGGTAGTACCCGAGCGCGGCGAAGAGGTCACCCTGGCCGCGCACGGCCCGCCCGAGCTGGGAGAGCGCGGTCGCCTGGGTGGGGCCGTGCGCGTGCTGCTCGCCGAGGCGCAACGCGATCGAATTCTGGGTGACGGCTTCGTCGAACCGGCGGAGCTTGGCGTACGCGAAGCCGAGCTGCGAACGCAGTCTCGCCTCCACCAGCGGGACGTCGCACCGCTCGGCCGCGGCCACCCCCGCGGTGTGCATCGCCACCCAGGGCTCGTAGTCGCGGTGGTGCAGGAAGAACCCCCACGACGCTTCGCAGAACTGCCAAAGCTCTTCGTCCCAGTTCCGCCGGTCGGCCTCGGTGACCACCGCGCGGATCGACCGGAGATCACGCCGCCACCACGCCACCGCGGCGGCCCGGTCCGAGAACGCTGTTCGGTGCCTGCCGGGCGGGGTGACACCGAGTCGAGGGCGCTGCGGGTGGATCAGGTCGTCCGCCGCTTGGGCCCGGTTGAGGTACCACCGGGTGAACCCGCGAACCACGGCGGCCTGGTCGGCGGGTTCGAGTTCCCGCTCCGCGCGCAGGCGGGCATCGCGGCGCAGCAGGTCGTGCTGGGCGACCCGGTCATCGGCGGCGTCGGCGAGGAGGTTCTCCGACACGAGCGTGTCGACGGCGTCTTCGACGTGCGCGAAGGACTCGCCGAGAACGTCGGTGAGTGCGTCGAGCGAGACGTCCGGGCCGGGGTGCAGACCGCATGTGCGGTACAGCCGGGCGGCGCCATCGGGCAGTGCGGCGTACGACGTGTCGAAGACCGCCTGCACCTCGCGGACGTCGTCGGGTGCGCCGGAGCCCGCGCCGAGATGACGCGCGTAAGCGCTCGCTTCCCTGGCCATGCTCCGCAGCGGGCGGGCCCGCAACCGGGCGCCGATGATGCCGAGTGCGAGCGGCAGTCCGCCGCAGATCTCGATGATCGTTCCGGTCGCGTCCGGTTCCGCGTCGATCCGCTCGGGCCCGACCACCTCGCCGAGCAACCGGCGCGCGTCGTCCGGGGTCAGTGGCGGCAGGTCGAGCAGTTCCGCACCGTCCATCGCGAGTCCGCTGAGCTGCCGCCGGCTGGTCACCACGACCATCGCCGACGCGGTCGCGGGCAGCAGCGCGCGCACCTGCCCGGCGGAGACGGCGTCATCGAGCAGGATGCCGACGAACCGGCCCGCGATGGCGGCCCGGAACACGGCCGAACGCTCTGCGGAACGCGGCGGGATCGTGTCAGCGGGGACGCCGATCGCGACGAGAAAGCCGAACAGGATTTCGCTGACGGGCACCGGATCCCCGCCGGCTTCGGTCAGGCGGGTGTAGAGAAGGCCACCGGGAAACCGATCGCGGCGATCGCTGAGCCACCGGACGGCGACGGTCGTCTTGCCGACCCCACCGATGCCGGTCAGCACCACGACGGGCGGCCGGTCCACCCGGCGCCGCCACGTCCGATCCATGAGGTCGAAGGCCGCTTCCCGGCTGACGAAGCCCCCCACCGGAGCCGGAATCTGAACCGGCGGCGGCCGCTCCTGTGTGTCGTCCATCCGAGATCTCCCCGTAGGTCTCGAACTTTCCGTTCTACCGCCGGTCCCCGTACACCGCGGCGGTTCAGCCGCTTTTCCACTCGAACGCGCGTGCACGTGCACGTCGACTTTGCGCACAGTGGTCAAAGGGCGAAATTCAATACGGTCCGCTTTGTGACCCGCCGCACATTTCAGCGGTCATCCGGCTTGGCGCGGGTCGACGGTCGCAGCTCAACCCCTTCACGCAGCAAAAGTTCCCGCACCCGTTTGTAGTAAAGCCCGTGTTTCTCGGCGATGGCGAGGATGCTCACCCCGGCCCGGTACTCGTCGGCGAGGATTCCCGGAGCAACCGGAGATTCCCGCGGCGCCGCCCGCGAGCGCAGCTCAACACCGGCTTTGAGCAGCCGACGCCGCAGCCAGGAGTAGCTGAGCCCGCTCATCCGAGCCAGCTCGGCAAGCGAAGCCCCCCGCGCGTAGAGCTCGGCGAGCAGGTTGTCCTGTTGATCGTGAGTGAGATCGGCGAACGTCCGGTAGTGCGGTGTCCTTTCGTCCATGATGCCCCCGTCGCATCCTGGTTGGTGGAGCGGATAGCAACAGTCTCTGTGTCCCATCGCGGTGACAGCTGCTTGGGTTACTGCGCGTTCTGGTGAATTCATGAAAATCTTGCGAACCGGAAACCGAATGAGATCATCGCGAATTGCGCGGCGAATCCTACGAACCGGGAAGGCTGGGGTTGGGATTCCCGGATGCGCCCAGCGACGGCGGGCTCGGCGCGAGTGAGCGTCCTGCGCTGCGGGGGTCACTCGACGGAGGGCTGCGTTCAGGTGCGCTCGGCCGTCCCGGTCCGACTGGAAGGTCTCCCGGGTGATGCTGGAGCAGATGGTGACCACCAGGCCGTTGACCTGGGAGTTTGAGTGGACCGACCTAACGTGTCAGCATACGAACCGCGAGGTGCTGGCCGGAGGGCCTCAGATCACGATCCGCCCGGTGGGCACCCATCGTCTCGTGCCGGGTGGTTCCCGATGAGCCACGACACAATCATCACCAGGCTGACCGCCCGGCAAGCCTGCGCGTCATGCGGAGCTGACTACCCGGCGTCCACGTCCCACATGTTCCGGTCGGCCGGTCGGTGACCGGCTCGCAGGTGTTCGCCTGCTTCGGCTGCTGCCCGGACGAGGGTCGGCGTGCGGCGGGAGGTGCGCTGCAGTGAACGCCCGGCATCCCTCGCTCGGCGGGACCGCTCGCTGTAGGTGCAATGCGCCTGCACCGCCCTGGTCGCGTCCGGCGCCGCCTACGCCTCCTACCGGCACGGCCGCGAGTTCGCAACGCACTTCGGCGCCGACGAGGCCACAGCCGCCATCTGGCCACTGATCGTGGACGGCTTGTTGACCACGGCCACGGTCGAACTGTGGAAGACTGGCCGCGGTCCCCGTGCTGCCGGTGGCCGGTAGGCCGCCTGGTTGGCGTTCGTCTTCGGAAATTGCCTCTCGCTCTGCGCGAACGTGGCAGCGGCGCCGGACCTGAGCGCGGTCGCCGTGGCCGTGGCAGCATGCCCGCCGTTCGCGCTGCTGCTGGCCGTCGAACTGCTCAGCCGCGCGCTCAAGCGCCACCGTGCCGAGACTGCGAACGAGACCGGCGAGACAGCCGAGATCGGGCACGAGACGGGGCAGGTGGTGAGTCTCGCGGTGGTCCCGGAGCAGTCTCAACCGCCGGCCGAGCCGACCGCCGAACAACGGATGTGGGCGCAACAACTACGGCCGGAAGGTGCTACGACGGTGGCGGCAATCCAGGTACCTTTCAGCCACTGGGGCCACACCCCACTACCACGCTGCCGGACCAGCCCGGCTAGAACGGGCCTACGCCTCGTCAGACGGAGTGGTGTACGTGCGGCCGGCAGCCGGTCGCCGACGGAGTGGCTACGCCTATGCGAGCCCTTCGATGTACGCGACCCGGCCCGCGATCGCGGCTGTCAGGTTGCGTGTGGACACCTCCGGCATCGGTTCGTCATAAATGCCCTCGCCCCCGACCGAACTGATGAAGCACGCAGCGTCGTAGAGGCGTTCACGGACGAGACGCTGGAACAGCAGCTGATAACGTTTTGTGTACGACGAATTGTCGAAGGCTGGGTCAGTTCGGTATAGAGGCCTGCCATGGTCACCGACCGGCTTCGTTGAACCGGTAGTATGTTCGAACAGGAAGACGAAGCCGATCCATGGCTTGATCGTCCCAAGGAGTCCGGCTTCGTAGGCACGCCATAGGTCAACAGCGTTACCAATTGCTTCCTCGGCTCGGTTGTTGAAGTTGTTGCTGACTGAGCCGACCATGGATTTGCACTCGATGGCTGCGACCAAAATGTCTTTGTAGGTCACCACGATGTCCCAGTTCTTCGCGCGCCTGTAGTAACCAGGAAGCGGGAGAATGCCGGTTTGTCGCACGGTGGCGCCGAGGTCAGCGAGCGGGGCGAACTCGAGCGCGATCAACTCTTGCAGGGGGTTGAGGTGCTGCCCACCGGTCACCGACCCGCGGGTGCCAGCGTCGCGCTTCCCTGACTCGATCTGCTTCTGAGTCTGAAGATCACGGCCTGCCCAGAATGCCTTAACCGCTGCATTATAGTCCTCGTAGCTCGCCGTCACGTTGCGCTCTCCCCCAGCAAGTCGTATTCCGTCAGACCTATGCCGTAGGCGGCAGCTGCCGCCTGCGTTGCCGCCTTGGCGTCACGGGTCCGGAACGCGACCCGTAGGGCATCCTCGATGTCCGCATCAATCTCGTCGGGCTTGGGAACTCGGATGCGCTTGAGGTATTGGGCTTGGAACCGGAGAGTGCCGCCACGCATCCGCACGCAGTACGCCTCGATGAACGCCTGCGCGATCTGGGACAGCAGGATGCCACCGAGGACCTCCATGTCCCAGGAGTCAGAGATGACGTAGTACAGATTGTGGTGCGGGTAGTGGCCCCCCGTCTCCAACACGGGGTGGATAGTCGTCTTCATGTCTTGGAGGAGCAGCTTCGACTTGCTGATGAGGCTGGCCTGCACCTTGTCGATCGTGCGGTACCAGGACCCCGGATCCCTCTTCGCCACGAACCGCTCACGCAGAGCCGGATGGTTCGACAAGTACGCCGCCATCCGGGGGTAGTCGGCGAGCGATACAAGCGACCCGTCGTCAGCCCACGGATTGATCAGGTAGTTGCCCTGCCACTCGAACGTGCCGGACATGAGATCGCGGCGCATTGCGAGAGGGAGAACACGGTCTGATTCCACAACGGTGGGGTCCTGGACGACGTACACCTTGTCCGCGCCGGTCGCGACCCCGATGGACACCTTCGTCCCGGTGTTCGGGTCATGCAGAGGATGGAAATGGTCGTTGAGGTATTCGATCAGTGCCAGCCGTGCGGGAGAGCCGGTAGGCCACAGTTCGCCGCCGTCGAACCAGTGCGGAAGCCGATGAGCTTTCACCCCTTTGCCGGCGAACTCCTCGAAACCCCCGTCCTGGGCCGCCTTCACCAGCGCGTACGCGCTGGTAGCCCCGAACTCACTGGTCGTGTCAGCTACTACGACTGAGGCCTGAGTGTGGTTGCCGAGCACCGTAATCGCTGGGTACGCCGAGACCGACCGCTCGAACGCGTCCACGTCGTGCATCGTCCAGATGTGCTCAACCGCGTAGTCGCGCGCCACCAATTCTCGCAGGTCAGCCCCGTACTGGTTCCGCATCCACCGGTCAGCGCAGATGAAACCGACCTTGCCATCGGGCTTCAGCAGCCGAAGTGACCGTTCGATGAATCCGACGAAGATGTCACCCCGGCCGCGCATCGTCGGCCAGGTACGCCGGTACCTCGCTGCGAGGTCATCCGAGAGGTCGTCATAACGGATGTACGGCGGGTTGCCGATCACCACGTCGGCGGCACTCTCGTCCACCTCAGGCAGCAGGAAGTCGGCGGGGCTAATCCACTCCGCAGCCAGCTCCGCGGCGACGGTCACAGGAGCACCGGCTGTGATCAGGAGATCACGGCAGAGCGCACGAGAGATCTCCACGTGTTCGGCTTGGAGGTCGTACGCTCGGACTGCATCACCCAGCGAAGCAAGGTCCCGTTCGTAGGTCCGAGCGCTTGCAATGAGGCGCTCGACGACCGGGCCGAGGAACGCCCCCGAGCCGCACGACGGCTCCACGAGGTGCAGTGAACCAAGATCACGATCGGCGGTGTAGCCGGTCAGATCAAGCAGTACCTCGACCACCCACCGGCGGGTAAACACCTCGCCGTAGTTCTGGATGGCTGGGGTAGCTACAAGTGTCACGGGTACAGCTTAGGGACAAGCGCTGACCGGTCTCCGCGTGGACACGCCCGAGCCTCCAGGATCGCAGTAATCCGTGTGCTATCAGTCGTCGACGAGGACACCTTGTCGCTCGGGGATGATGGCTGTTTGCTACCGCACATTTGGCTGTGACGTGATTGCGGGGCGCCGCAGAGCATGGCGGCTCTTCGTGCGGGTGGCGTCGGTGTCACAGCGCGAGCGTCACCAGGTTGACCGGCCGGGCGTCCTTCCTCTTCTGGAGTTGAGGTCCTGGTGGCGCGCAGCGTCCCGGCCGTGTCCAGTGCACGTGGCATCCCTGGCTGGGCCTCTTGGTGGTAGAGGGTTCATGTACCGGCCCTCTAGAGCCGGGCCCTTGAGGATCCGCGACAGTGCCGAGACCGAAGGCTTCCGCGCTGCTAATTCCGCGCCCGCTGGGTGCGCGCCTGACCGTCGTACGCCGAGCCTGGCCAGCTTTCATCCCTCGTAGTGCATGTCACAGTCGCCGCTGTGTCTCCAAACGGAGCCCAAGCCTGTCTTGCCTCGCGTGACGGGTTGTTGGGTTGTTCGAGCGAATTTGGCTGCCGGTGTCGAAAACGGTGTCATTTTGGCCTCTTGGGGTGAGGCCGGGGCTTCGTCCGTCCCGCAGCCCTGATCGAAGCCCCCATCGCGCGGGTCACAATCTCCGGACCCACCACGCTCGAGCCCGTGTTCCGCATCCCCCAACCCTGCAACGCAAACGAGGCCACAACCGCCCTACCAGCGGAAACGGCCTCGAAAGGAGTGGTTCGCACATGACTACATCGGTGGGCCGCCTGGGGCTCGAACCCAGAACCTACGGAGAATAAGCCCAGGTCAGCGGCTAGTTCTCGTCATCTGTCGATACCAGTCTTCACCTGCACGGACGTCCGCGCCAAACGATCATGGTCGGTCGCTGGTTCTCGTCGTTCTGCGTCGTTTCCCGGGGGAAAACCGGGGAGATGATCATGGCTTCTCGGCGGTCGAGCCACCTACTCGCGCACAACCATTCTACCGTCGTCTGCCAGGCTCTCCGACGTGACGACATCGGCATGGGACGAAGTATCCGCAGCAGTCGCGGCAGCACCGTACCCGGTGGTCGTGCTCGACTCGGACAGCGAGCGTGCTGCCCGCTGCCTGCGCGAGCTGCGCATCACGACTACCTCGTGGTTGGGTGCCGTCGTCGGCCACACGGGCGGACTGCTGGTGGACCACGGCTGGCTGCGGGTGCTCGGTAGCGGCACAGAGGCATTGCCCGACATCCTGGATCGCGCCGAGCCTGCCTCAGGAATCTTGCCGGTCGCCTACGACGTATTGGGCGGCATGTACGTCTGGGCTACCAACCCTGCAGGCCGGCCGACCATCCACTACTTCGGGCCGGACCTTCTCGAATGGCAAGACCTTGAGCAGGGCTACGCCGACTGGCTGCATGCGGTGCTCGCCGGTTCGCTCGACAGGTTTTACGAGAACCTGCGCTGGCCCGGCTGGGAGAACGAGGTCGGTGCAGTCGCGGCCAACCAGGGCATTCACACCTTCCCGCCGCCGTGGAGCAAAGAGGGCCATGACCTCTCGACGGTGTCGCGTGCAGTCGTCGCGTTGCCCGAGTTGGTGTCGTTCCACCAGGACGCCGCGCGGCAACTGGCCGGCCAGGCGCCCTGACCTCACCGCCCACACCTCCCCTGCCATCCCGATACGAAGCCAGCACGCGGTCGGTGGCGTCGGGTCAAGGCACGCTTTCCAGCCTTGACGCGGCGCTACCGGCCGTTGTCACGATCAAGCTTCGGGATGGTGCTTACCGCCGAATGGGCGTAACGCGGTGGCGTCTGACGGCGACCCGGGTTGTACGACTCATCGGCGAGGGAGGCTCGACGTTGGCTGAATGGTTCAGACGTGCCGTCGGCGGGCGGCGCTGCGCAGCTGCACCGAAGGCGGCCACGCCGCCCGGCCGGTCGGCAGAGCGGAGCGGAGCCGGCCGTGCCGGGCACGGGCGTGGTCGCCAACGAGAGCAGCTACGCCAGGCGACCGGCGCGGCGCCCGTGGGCGGCGCGCTTGATCCAATAGAGGCGAATTCGGCAAGAGGAGAGACGCGCGACCTGCCAGGGTCATCGTCGACCGAAGTTAGCAGTCTGGTACCTTCTCCAGTTGCTGTTCTGGTTGCAGCCTCGGTAACCTGACATCATGCCTGCCCGAGAGGTCTACCCAAACGCGTCCGTAGCGCTGGCGGCACTAGAGGTACGCCACCCCAGCGCACGTGCACTGAGCCAAGCTGCCCTAGCGAAACTGAAGCGACGGCTATCCGAACACTTTCCGGTATTCAGAAGTGTCCAAGTCACCCAGATAACGGCCAGCCCACAAAGCTCGCCCGACGTTCGAAATCTTATAATCCCAAAATACTTCAGCCGCGACAGCACGATGTCAGTTTCGATCTTCGAAGAACGTTTCGTGATTGAAACAACGCGATACGTTCGATGGGAAAGCTTCCGCGAGCTAGCTCGACTTGCCTTTTCCGCAAGGCAAGATGTCGGCGAAATCGACGGCATTGAGCGAATTGGACTACGCTACGTAGACGAGATTCGGGTGCCCGAAGCAATCGACTCCATGACTGAATGGAGCGAGTGGGTTGACAGCTCGTTGCTTGGCCCAAGCTCTATCTCATCAGACTTGAAGCTGAAGCCCGTGGAATGGCAGGGCGTTTCGGTATTTGAGCAATTCCCCGGTAATAATATCGTGGTTCGATACGGCCCAAGAACCGGATATGCCGTAGACGTCACCGGAGATTTGAAGCGGCCAATCCCTCCACCCGGTCCGTACTTCCTAATCGATATTGATAGCTTTTGGGCTCCAGATGTGATTCCTGAGTTCAACACAGATCAGATGATTAGCATCTGCGACGAAATCCATGAGCCGGTCAATCAGATTTTCGAGTCGCTCATAACAGAGAAGCTACGGAAAGAGGTGTTGCGGAATGGCCCGTCAGGTGATTAGTCTTCAGGAAAGCGAGTTGGTTGATGACGGCACTGTTGGCTTCACCATGTCACCACCTCCAACCATCTCCGAGACCCAGACCGCCGTCATGCTGCTAACCGAACACATCGGTTACGAACGAAAAAGAACGCGTTACACACAAGAAGAGATCGACGATCTTCACCACAAGATTCACACTGTTGAGTGGGCAACCCGAATCCGTGAAATCGGCAAAGGCAGCCCGACAGAAATGCTGACAGAGATCGCAAACCTGGGCTTCTCCTGGCGCGATATTGCGCGAGTGGTCGGCGTGAGCGTTCCCGCAGTGCAAAAATGGCGAAAGGGCGAACGTATCTCCGGCCCGAACCGCTTGGCATTGGCCGGCTTCCTTGCCGGATGCGACTTGATCATCGATCACTACGCAGTCCGCGACATAGCATCGTGGTTCGAGATGCCCATCATGCCAAACGTACCGATCTCACCCCTGGACCTGTGGCAGGACCAGAGAATCGACCTCGTCTTCGACTACGCAAGTGGCGACGCCGAGCCAGACCAAGTCCTAACACTCCATAACCCCGATTGGCGCGCAAAATACGAATCCGAATTCGAAGTCGTCACTGAGAGTGACGGCACGCCTTCAATCCGTCCCAAAGGATAAGGATGGCAAAAACACTCGAAATTCCTGGATCAGAGGCTCATCCAGACTGGGAGAGCCTCTATCGATCGCGCGCGGATGAAGTAGCCAGCACTCGACCCATCTTTACAGGAGACATCTTTCGCGATGTACTCGTGTCCGGAGTTGATGAGCCGGCGCGGAAGAATATAATTATCCTTCAACATCCATGCGCAATGCGCACAGACGGTATATCCCTTGTAGATCGCGTACTTGTCGCCGAAATTCGAACGGATCGCGCATTTTCCGCCAGGGAATGGTTGCGAAACTTCAAGAAGATGCCACTCCCCCTGCTCCTTGGTCATAATGAAGCAGATGCCGGCTATGTTGCCTTACTAAATTCTCTCTACTTTGCGAAGCCCAAGGATCTCGAACTCGACCATAGGATCGCTTGTCTTTCTCAGGTCGGCGTCAATCTGTTACTGCAAAGATGGGTTCATCACAACAGCAGAGTAATCGTCGAAACATTCCAATACCAGGAAGTGTCCAGCTCGGCATTCGAGGAAGTCGAGCTGATTGAAGAGTGGTGCGACGAGCGACTCGAAGACGGCGATGAGCTTGAGCGCCATGCGCGCGAAGCATTGGCCTGGCTCCGCGAGGACTCCGGCAATGGAAAGACCTGGCAAGAGCTACTCGCGGACCCTCAGACACGGAGCACCGTGCGCCGCCAGATGAGATCAAAGCTCCGCGAATTAGGTAATTCGTAGCACACTTGGCAAGTCTACTAACAAGCTTGGACAGAACGAGCAAAGTTCAGCAGGGCGCTTCTTCATGCGGTGATCATAAGGCCAGTAAGTGCGTGGATTATTGCGTCGGCCCCAACTGAGCCGAAACTGGACCTCTTACCCGGCTTGTTCGCATAGCCGATCGAGCGAATGCCCGCGGCTTGGGCGGCTTCAATGTCGCTCGTCGAGTCGCCAATGAACACCGATCTACCTGGAGTGATGTCGAGCGCAGCAACGGCCTGATCGAGCAAGTGGGGGCTCGGCTTGAGTTGCGCCACGTTCGTTCTGGTCCGCGCGGATACGAAGTTGATCGAGGTGCGAAGATTGTGCAGGTCGAGGTAGGCACTGATAGCTGGTTCACCGTTGTTGCTGACGATAGCGAGCGGCCGGTTGGATTCGTGCCAAGCCTCGATAAGCTCGTGCGCGCCAGTCGTCGGGGTGGCGCTGGCGATTGCCTCGACTTCATGGGCGGCGAAGGCGGCTTCGACATAGCGACTCTCGTCTTCGCCGAGTGAGGCGGCGTATTTGAGCACGTCGAACGGGTCAGCGCTGTCCGCGACTGCTTTGGGCAGGTCAGTGTATCCGCCGTCGGCAAGAACTCCGCGGAGCTGGTCAGCGACCGTCGAGGCGGGAATACCCGCGAAGACAGAGCAGACGGGACCGTCGAAGTCGAGAAGCAAGGCGCTGGCCTCGTTAAGGATCTCCTCGACTGTCACCGCTGATAGTCCTTGGCGACGCTGTTCCACAAGCTGTCGAACCACGTCTTTGCCTGGTCGACGTACTGCGAACCGGTCGATGTGTCGTCGTCGTTGATCGAGTGATGGAAGAGGATTGCGTCCTTGCCCATGAGGTCATACATCGCCTGGGTCTCGCCGCCGAAGTTGATGACGTGCTCGCGGACCGGGTAGAAGCCGAAGAACGTCTCTTCGTTGTTGATCAGGTAGAGCTTGAACATCGGCGGTGCCGGGTGCACGCGGACCTGGGCGGTGGCCTTGTTGACCAGGCCCATCTCGGCGAGTTCTGTCACCGAGTCGACGATGGCCAGGGTGTGACGGCGCATGATCTCTTCGGCGCGCTTCCGAAAGAGAGGGCTGTCGGCGTGCTCGTCCACGGTGACGGGGAGAGACCATGGCTGCGACGGGTCCGGGACGAGCAAGCGAACGGTGATCGACTCCGGTCGTAGCCGGCCAATCCGAATTTTGTCCAGGGGCTCGGTGATGACGCCGTGGAGGGTTTCGCCGGAGAACCCGGCGAAGTCGATTGTGACGTCCTCAGCCTCGAAGGCGCGTTCGATGTACGGTCGGAGCCCGACGGGGCGTTCGGTGCGCTCGCGAACGAAGACGCCGCTGCCCTGGCGGGACACGATCAGACCCTCGTCGCGAAGTTCGCGGATGGCGTTTTGCACGGTCATCGGCGCGACGTTGTACGTCTTCGCAAGCTCGTTTCGCGACGGCAGCTTGTCGCCCGGCGTGAACTTCCTCGTCAAAATCGCCGCGCGCAATGCGTTCGCCACCTGCACGTACGGCGGCCTCGGGTCGTCCGGGTCGAGCGCCATCGGTGGCTCCTTCCTTGACTGGTACCCCAGGTACGCGTCAAGTTTCCCCGACCAGCGCCCTGCCTGTCTAGGCGACCTAGCGGTCTAGGCCGATTCTCGCTTGCTTGACTTGGCTAGCCAACCTGTCTAACCTGATCAAGTCAGCCAAGTTAGGCAGCGCCCAATGAGGCGCCTGACCAGGAGGTACCGACATGGCCGTAGCGCGCGGGACACGCTTCGAGATCGAGCACGACGTCGTGTTCCCGGCCGGAGCCGCGATCGTCGGTCCGGTCACACCGGACATGGAGTACGTCTCCAACGAGGACAAGGCCCGGGGCAAGCAGCCCAAGCAGAAGATCGACGAGCAGACCGGCTTGCCGCAGTGGAAGGTCACCGTCACCGACCCTTCGGCCGAGAAGGACCGCGACAAGTCGGCGACCGTGACCCTGCTCGACCGGGTCCAGCCCGTTCCGCCTCCGGCAGCGATGCAGGGGTTCGACTTCCGGCCGGTCGTATTCGAGGGTCTGATGGTCGAGGCCCGGGTGATGGGCGAGAAGTTCAAGTACCAGGGCTGGGTGCTGCGGGCGACAGGCATGCGTGAGCCGGGCCGTAGTGCTGGTTCTAAGCAGGCTGCCGCGAAGACGCCGGCCGGTGAGGGCTCGGGCAGTCAGCAGAAGGCCGCGTGATGGCGGGGCGGCTGTCGCGCGAGGCGGTCGCTCGGTGGAACGAGGCGTACGCGGAGCAGACGGCCGCGCTGTTCGCCGCGATGAGGTCAGCTTCAGATGACCTGGCGGCAGTGCGGCGTCTTGCTCTCGCCTACCACGCTGTGGCGGTTGCCTGGCGTGCCTTGTCCGCCGATCTGGCCGTGCCGCTGTGGGCGCGTCACGCGTCGGCGGTCGCGGCGGAGGAGTTCATGCGGCGCTCGCAACTGGAGTTCAGCCGCGCCGATTCGGGTCGTCGACCAGGGGAGCTGACGTGAGCCGGTGGGAGTTGGTACGAGCTTGGGAGCTGGCTTACGCCCGGTACCCGGCTGCGTCGGACGCTGAGCTGTCGTCGGTGTCGCGTGCGGTCGCGGTCGCCTGGCGTCACCTTGCCGCCGAGTTCGAGCTTCCCGGGTGGGCGCACGCGGCGGTCATTTCCGCGGCTGAGGCGTTCGAGATTCAGGCCGACAAGTACAGAGTTCGAGGTGAGGAAGGGCATGTCGACCACCGGATGGGACGGGTTCGGCGTGACGTGGGTCGTCGGCCCGCAAGCGGAACTGACGGTCGAGGAGACTGGTTCGGACCCGACGCATCCGCCGATGCTGGTGCTTGCGGGGGCGCCGTGCGTGGTGACGGTCCGGCCGCCGGACGACCCGGCGATGTGGCCGGCGTGCGTGAGGTTCCTTCGCCAGCTCCGCGACGGCGCGGAGGACCTGGCGGCGCTCCTCGAATCCCGCGCGACAGCTCGGCCGGTGCGTGATGAAGACGCCGGATAAGCCGCGCACCCTGCGGGACGCGCACGAGATCGCGATGAATCGTCGGCCCGCGCCGGACGCGAACCCGTCTGTCTGGCTGGCCTACCGTCAGGCGAACGCTCGGATGTACGAGGCGATCGCCGACGTCGACCGAGGCCACCACCACGAATCCCTGTACTGGGCGGACTACGAACGACGCCAAGCCGGGGAGGTGTCAGCCAAGATCCAGGGCACGAAAGCAAAGCCCGAGTAGTCGCGTGTAGACGTTCCAGAAGCCAAACACTGCAACGAAAACGCACACTAGACCGTGCGGCGATGAAACGCGTCCTCTTCCGGGGACGCGGAACCGTAAG
Source organism: Amycolatopsis sp. NPDC005961 (assembly GCF_040629235.1). Lineage (NCBI taxonomy): Bacteria > Bacillati > Actinomycetota > Actinomycetes > Pseudonocardiales > Pseudonocardiaceae > Amycolatopsis > Amycolatopsis sp. NPDC005961. The sequence goes on from NZ_JBEXVF010000034.1 coordinate 70,373, forward strand.
GCGCAGAAGCGGAAACTCGGCTACCAACCATGCCGCTCCTGCGCTGTCCACAACCGCGAGGTGTGAACAATGCAGACGCTAGACGATGACAAGCAACCATCGCCAGTGGGGGTCACCCGCTCGCGGTGCGCGGAATGCAAGCGGTTCGCTCGGCTGCTGCCGGGTGAGACCAAGTGCGCCCCCTGCTTGGGTGCGTTGCCGCTGGATCTCTCGGCGGTGCTGGACGGTGGTCGGCGATGATCTCCCCCGGAACGCTCGTGATCGCCCTGGCCGGTCTTGGCCTCTTCGTGTGGATCCTGGCCAAGATCGGGCGCGCGCTGGCGTCCATGGCTGAGCTGCTGACCGCCATGGTTGTGGTGTTCGTGGCCCTGTGGTGGGCCTGCAAGGCCGTGTTTTGGCTTCTCTCCCAAGTCGTCATCCACTGGCGCACCTCCTTGACCGTGATCGCGGTCTACCTGTGGTGCATCTGGGTCGGCTGGATCTGGCTCGTGCTCAACCTCGGCGGCCTGGCCCTGATCCTCGGCGTGTGGCGGCTGCTCGACGTCACCTCGTTCGACCAGTGGTGCGGCCGGCCCCTGCGGTCGTGGTGGCTGCGCTGGGCCGTCTACCACCTCAAGCTGCCGGGTTGGCTGCATGCCTGCGGCCTCAGCGTCCGCGATGCCGCGCTGCCGGTTGAGGTCACCGTGAACCTCGTCGGTCGCCGGAAAGCCTCTCGGGCGACGGCCCGGCAGTCCGGCGTGCAGGTCCCCAAGGTTCTCGGCGTCCGCTCGGGCCCGTCGTGGGATGAGGTGCGAGTGCAGCTCGTGCCCGGCCAGAAGCCGGAAGACTTCGACGACGCGGCCCGTGCACTGGCCTCGGCGCGGAAGGTCGCGCGGTGTCAGGTGCGAGAGCTGGAGCCGAACGTGGTGTCCGTCGACTTCCAGCGTCGTGACCAGCTGGCCGCGCTGGTGCACTCCCCCGCACTGCCGGAGGGGCAATCCGCGGTGGATCTGCGCAAGGTGTGGGCCGGTCGCACCGAGTACGGGCATGACTGGCGGGTGCCGCTGCTCGGCTCCGGCGCGCACTGCCTGACTGCTGGTGCCTCGGGTGCGGGCAAGAACAGCGTGATGTGGTGCCCGCTCGTCGCGGCGGCACCCGCGATCCGCTCAGGCCTGGTGCGCATGTCCGGGATCGACCCCAAGGGGATGGAGCTCGCCTACGGGCGCGGCATCTTCGCCCGCTACGCGGTGTCCGGAAAGGACGCGCTCGAGGTGCTCGACGGCCTGGTCGAGGAGATGGAAACCCGCAAGCGTGAGTTCGCCGGCCACGTCCGCACCATCCCCCTGTCCACCGACTATCCGCTTGAGCTGCTGGAGTTCGACGAGATCGGAGCCCTGACCAAGTACACCGACCGCAAGACCCGCGAACAGATCGTCGAGCGCGTGGCGCTGCTGAACACCCAAGGGCGGGCGCTCAACATCTCCGTACGCGGGTACGTGCAGGAACCGACCAAGGACACCGTCCCCGTCCGCGAGTTGTTCACGCGCCGCGTCTGCCTGCGAGTGACCTCGAAGACGCACGTCGGCATGGTCCTCGGCGACGGCGCCTATGAACGCGGCGCGTGGGCCAACCGCATCGGCGACAGCGAAGCCGGGGTCGGGTTCGTGTGGGGCGAGGGCATCCGCGAACCCCTGCGTATCCGCGCCGGGTGGGTCTCCGACGAGACGGTCAAAGCGCTGGAGCAGTACGTCACCAACGGCGGCACGGCTCGTCCCGCCCTCGGCGGCGAGGGGGTGGCCGCGTGAACCGGCTGATGGTCTTCCTCGACACCATCCGGGACCACCTCGACCTGCACCAACTGCCCTCGGTGGCAGCGTTGACCGTGCGGACGTGGTCGGACCCGCTGACAGTCCAGCTCGACGCCCACCGGCTGCCCGACGTCGCTGGGGCCTTGCTGACCTGGGCAGACACGCTCGATGACGTGTCAGCCTCGCTCTGGCGGGTCCACGACGGCGGCTCGGTGCACCTGTCGGTCAACGGCCGGACGCCGTGTGGCATCCCGGTGCACGTCTACAGCGGCGTCGCCTACGACCCGGCGACGTTCCCGGACCTGCCCGCCGGCCAGCGGCAGGACATGCCCGTGTTCCAGCTTCGCCAATGGTCCCGCCCCGGGGAGGTGGCTGCCTGATGACGGAAGAACAGACCTCACCGGCCAGGACGCGGGCTGAACGGATGCGGACACCGCTCGCCGCCGACGTGATCCGGGCGACGGCGGAGAAGCACGGCGTCTGCGTCCGGCCCTTCACGATGGAGGTCGGCGACACCGAGACCGGCGAACTCCGCTACGTCCCCGTCCCCTGCGGCTCCACCGTGGAATCCGTTTGCCTGCCATGTGCGCGGAAGGCGAAGGCTCTCCGGCAGGCACAGTGCCGCGAGGGCTGGCACATGACCGAAGAACCCATCCTCGCTGCCGAGCCGCCGTCGGAGGACCACAAGGAGTTGCTGACCTACCGCGCCGACCTCGTCGCGGCGTACCGGGAGGTTGTCGACCACGACCAGGCCGAAGCTGAGGAACTGCGGGAGGAGGTCGCCGGGGTTGATGCGGAACTTCGGCAACTCGGGATGCGCGGTCGGCTGCCCGCCCTCGACGTCCCGACCAAACGGGCCGTCAAGCGGTCGACCCGTCGTCGGCAGGACGCGCCGAACCTGCCCCGGCGCAAGGTCGCGAAGACCACCATCGGGCGGGAGTACGCAGGCAAGTTCCGCCCCTCGATGTTCGTCACGCTCACCTGTGACACCTACGGCCCCGTCCGGGATGGGGCCCCGGTCGACCCGTCGCGCTATGACTATCGGCGGGCGGCCCGGGATGCGGTGCACTTCTCGGCGTTGGTGGATCGGTGGTGGCAGAACCTCCGGCGGGTCGTCGGCTGGGACGCGCAGTACTTCGCCACTGTCGAACCCCAGAAGCGCACGGCTCCGCACCTGCACGCTGCGATCCGCGGGGCGATCCCGCATGACGTCATCCGGCAGGTCACCGAAGCGACGTATCACCAGGTCTGGTGGCCTAACCACGACCAGGTGCTCTACGTCGACCGGCTGCCGGTCTGGGACGGCGACACCCGGATGTTTCTCGACCCGGACACCCGCGAGCCGCTGACCAGCTGGGATGACGCGGTGGAAGCGGTCGAGGACCCGGCGCACGTTGCCACCTTCGGAGAGCAGGTGCACTCGAAGGGCATCCTCGGCGGGACCGAAGAAGCCGGCCGCCACATCGGCTACCTGACCAAGTACCTCACCAAATCCACCGGCGAAGTGGTCGAGGCGGACACCGCGCGGCTGCGGGATCACCACGACCGGCTGCACGCCGAACTGTCGGTCACGCCGTGCTCTCCTCGGTGCGCGGTCTGGCTGCTCTATGGAGTCCAGCCCAAGGGCGCTGGCAGCAAGACCACCCCTGGGCACTGCAAGGGGCGGGCGCACCGGCGGACCACGCTCGGGCTGCCGGGCCGTCGAGTGTTGGTGTCGCGGAAGTGGTCCGGGAAGACCCTCGAAGACCACAAAGCCGACCGGAAAGCGTTCGTTCAGCAGGCGTTGGCCGCGATCGGGATCGAGAAGCCACAACCGGACCCGGCCCGGCTGGTCTGGCGCAAGGTCGAACCGGGAGACCCGCAGGTACCGCCTCGGCCGCACCTGGTCATGCGCGCGATCGCGGAACGGATCACGTGGAAGGCGGAGTACGACCGGGCGCTACTCGCTGCCGCCGGACCGCCAGGGGACGGTCCGGAAACTTCGGCAACTCAGCTCGCGGCTTGATCTGGAAGGGGGAGGCATGAACAACTATGCGGGGTTCAGTCGGTTGTGGACGGTCGAGGACGTCTCGAACTATCTCGGTGTCCCGGTTTCGACGCTGTATCAGTGGCGGACCAAGGGCTACGGTCCGGCCGGCCGTCGGATCGGCAAGTACGTCCGGTACCGCCAGGAGGACGTCCGTTCGTGGGTGGATCAGCTGTCGGATGAGGTGGCGTGATGCCTCGCCCTCAGCTGGAGATCGGGACGTACGGAGAGATCCGCTATTCGGCAACTGCGAAGGGCTGGCGGGCTCGCGCGCTCTTCCGCGACTTCGACGGCCAGACGCGAGAGGTCGAGCGCTCGGGGAAGACTAAAACCCAAGCTGCGAACCGGCTTCGAGCTGCCTTCCTCAACTGGCAAGGCTCGACGGCTGGGGAGATCACGCGGGAGACCCGGCTCAAGGACCTCGCCGCCGTGTGGATCGAACAGGTGCAGCAGGATGTCCGGGAGGGCATCAAGTCGCCGACGACCATCAACACGTACGAGTCCATCCTCAAGCGGCACGTAGTCCCGGGAATGGGTGAGCTGCGGGTGCGTGAGGCGACCGTGATGCGGCTGGACCGGTTTCTCGGCGCTCTTCAACGGACTGTGGGGGCGTCGACGGCCAAGACCGCGAGGACGGCGCTGTCAGGGATGCTCGGCCTCGCCGCGCGGTACGACGCGATCGACAGCAACCCGACGCGGGACACTCGGCGCATCCCGAAGAGCAAGAAGAAGCCTCGGGCTCTGGACGCGGAAGAGCGTACGAAGTGGCTGGCGAGGGTCGAGGCGAACGAGAAGGCGCGGCGCTGGGACCTGCCGGACCTCTCGCGCTTCATGATGGCGGCAGGCGTCCGGGTCGGCGAGGCACTGGCGACGTTCTGGGAGGACGTCGACTTCGTCGCGGGCACGGTGGACATCACGCACACGGTCGTCCGGGTCAAGGGTGAGGGCCTGCTCCGCAAGCCTCGACCGAAGACGGAGTCGAGCATGCGCGCGCTCCCCCTGCCTTCGTGGGCGCTGGCCCTGCTAGAGCGGCGGTGGGCTGAGGCGAAGGCAGATGGCCGGCCACTGGCGAGCCCGATCTTCGCCAGCACGACCGGCACGCTGCGGGACCCGAACAACGTCCTGCGGGTGCTCCGTGAAATCCGGGGATCGGACGACTTCCTGTGGCTGACGTCGCACAACTTCCGGAAGACCACGGCGACCGCTCTCGACGACGCGGGCGTCCCGACGCGGCTGATCGCTGATCACCTCGGCCACTCGCGGGTGTCGATGACGCAGGACACCTACCTGGGCCGGAAGACGGTCGACCCGATCACGGCAAAGGCCCTGGAAGGGCTCTTGGATAAACCGTCCGACCCCAATTCCGGGGATAACCCGGGGAGCCGATCTTGACCGGTGGCGACCGACAGGCCGCTGACCAGGGAGTTTGAGTGGGCCGCCTGGGGCTCGAACCCAGAACCTACGGATTAAAAGTCCGCAGCTCTACCAATTGAGCTAACGGCCCGCGCCCCAAGTTTAGCCAGGGGGCTGTCACCCGCCTGCACACCGGGTCCGGCTGCGTGTCGCCGGCTGCTGTGCGCCTTCGCACCGGCTGCTTCTACGTCTGGATCTGATGCCGATCGCGGACGTTACCTGCGGTGGCTCCGACGCGCGGGGCCAGGCTGGACCCCGCGCGTCGTCAGCTCGTCAGCACTGCACGAACAGCCCGGTGTAAGCCGTGCACTTCTTCGACGCCGTGTCGTTCGCCGCGACCGGGTCGGCCGGGGCGCTCGCCGCTCGCTGGGCCGTCGCCGTGAACGCGCCCCATGCGAAGACGCCGCCCTCCGAGGTGAACTTCGCCGTGGCCGACGCGCCCGGGGCCAGGGTGCCGATCGCACAGTTCACGTTCGCGCCCGAGCGGGTGCAGCCGGTCGCCGATGTCACCGAGCGGCCCGAGCCGGCGGTGGCCGTCACACGGACGCCCGTCGCGGTGGCGGGGCCGCTGTTCGACACCGTGATCACGTAGTCGACGCGGGCGACCAGGCCGACTCGCGGGGTGGCGGTCAGCGCGACCTTCACGTCGGCCTTGGGGGCGGCGGTGATCGTGATGGCGGGGCCGTCTTCGACGCCGAACGCGTAGTTGTCGCCGGCGAACTGGTGCTGCAGCGTGAACTGGCCGCCGGTGACGTCTTCCTTCACGCGGAGGGTGAACGTCACGGTGCGGCTCTCGCCCGCCCCGAGGTCGCCGACGCCGCCGCGGTAGCTGCTGAGGTACTGGTCGCAGCCGATCGTGCCGGCGCAGGAAACCAGGTCCACCAGGTCGGTGATCGACTTTTCCTTGGTGTAGACCGCCGCTTTCGCGCCGGTGACGGTGAAGTCCGTCGGGTTGTACAGCTGCTCGGTGACCGTGAACGTGTCGCCGGCGCGGACCGACGTGTCGCTGACGTCGATCGAGCTGGGGGCGGGCGCCGCGGACGCGACGGCGGGGGCCGCGAAGAGGGCCGCTGCGGTCAGCGCGGCCAGCACGGCGGTTCTTCGACCGGTTCGCTCCATGGTCGTGATCTCCTGATTCCGGACGAGAGGGTGCCGCTCCAACCAGGTGGGGACGGTGATCGCAGCAGCTGACGAAGATCAGATCGCCGCACCCCGCCATTCGTTACCGGGTTCGCGGAACCGTGGCTGAACTGGGGTTTCCCACCGTTGCCCGGTGACCGGCCACCCACGCGAACCGAAATTGTCAGACCCCTGTGGCACGCTCCGCACATGACCGAACACACGGCCCCAGTGGCCGCCCCGAGCCGGCTGACCGGCGACCGGATCGACCCGACGCCGGTCGCCGACGAGCGCCAGGCGCTGACCGAAAGCCTCGACTACTACCGGCGCACCTTCGAGCTGAAGTGCGAAGGTCTGGACCCCGGCCGATTATCCGAACGCTCGGTGCCACCGTCGACGTTGACGCTGCACGGCCTGCTGCGGCACCTCACCGGTGTCGAACGCTGGTGGTTCCGGATCCAGTTCGCGGGTGAGGACGTTCCGAACCTGTACTACTCCGACGACGACCCGGAGCAGGACTTCACGGCGCTGGACGGTGATGTCGGCGAGGCTTTTTCCTTGTGGCACGCCGAATGTGCGCGTTCCCGGGAGATCGTCGCGACGAGTTCGCTGGAGCAGACGGGGACGCGGATCAGCACCGGCGAACCGTTCACGTTGCGGTGGCTGATGCTGCGGATGATCGGCGAGTACGCGCGCCACATCGGGCAGGCCGACCTGGTCCGCGAGCGGATCGACGGCGCCACCGGCGAATGACGGCTCAGGCTAGCGCCGCCGGGCGGCGAAGCCGGAAGAGGGGGTTGCCCACGAACGGAATGACGACCCAGCACGCGTAGGCCCAGTGCGTGAAGAAAGCGACCGGGATCGAGACGGCGAAGGCGGCGATCATCGCGCCGAGGCCGCGGTAGAACTCGCCGAAGAGCTCCGGCGGGGTGTCCGCGCGGTGGAGGTGGTGCCGCTGGATCTGCCTGGTCATCACGAGGAGCAAGGCCAGCGCGACGACCTGCACGAGTGCGTACAGGACGAAGCGGAACTCGAACCCGCCGTCCTCGGCGATCACCTTCGTGGTGAACGGCATGAGCGCCATCGTCAGCAGCCAGCCGAAGGTGAGCTGCAGGAGCCCGCCGCGCACGGTGGTGACGAAGGGGAACAGACGGTGGTGGGCGCGCCAGTGCACGGCGACGACGATGAAGCTGATCAGGACGTATTCGGATTGATGATGCCCGAGTGAACGCAGCAGTTCGGCGTTGGTGGCGCCCTCCGGCAGCGGTAGCTCGAGCGCGAGCAGGGTGATCGCGATGGCGACGACGGCGTCCGAGAAGAAGGTGAGGCGCTCGGCGGCGATAGCCCGGGCTTCGGAGCCGACAGTGTCCTCATCGGACGTGGCGCTACTCATGGCGGGTGAGCCTGCCAGATCGCGGCTGTGGGAAGGCAGCCGCAGTCGAAGGCGTGCGATGCTGGCGCGATGACCGTCGACCCCGATTCCGGACTCCTGTCCCCGGTCCGGGCCGGTACGCCGGCCGAAGCTTCGACCGGTGACGAGGCCTGGTTGTGCGCGATGCTCGACGCCGAGGCGGCGCTCGCGAGAGCGCAGGCGCGGCTCGGGACGGTGCCGCCCGGAGCCGCGGACGCGATCACGGAGGCCGCAGACACGGCGCGGATCGACGTCGTCGAGCTGGCGCGCGGGTCACGGGCGACGGCGAACCCGGTCGTCGGGCTGGTCAAGGCGCTGACGTCGGCCGTCGGCGCGATCGCGCCCGAGGCGGCCGAGTACGTACACCGCGGGTCGACCAGCCAGGACATCCTCGACACGGCGATGATGCTGGTCGCGGAACGGACGCTGCGACCGTTGGCCGCCGACCTGGACGCCACGGCCGAGGCGCTGGCCGAGCTGGCGCGCGAGCATCGGGACACGACGATGGCCGGCCGCACGCTGACGGCGCACGCGGTGCCGACGACGTTCGGGCTCAAGGCCGCGGGCTGGCGGCAGCTGGTGCTGGACGCGGCCGTCCGGGTCCGGCGCGTGCTGGACGGCGGGCTGCCGGTGTCACTGGGTGGCGCGGCCGGGACGCTGGCGGCGTACCTCGAGTACGCCCGTCTGGCGGACGCGGCTTCGCTGGAGCAGACGGGGCACCCCGGGCAAGAGGGCGCGCAGGAGCGGGAGAGGGCCGGAGAGCGGGAGGGCGGGGGCGGGGGCGGGGGCGGGGGCGGGGGCGGGGGCCAGGATCTCGCCGACGCTGCCGCCGAGGCCGGGGACCTCGGCACTACCGCTGAGCCCGGACACCCCGACACTGCCGTCTTGTCCGGACGGCCCGGCAACCGCCCCGACGGCGACCGCAGTGAGGTGTCCAGCCACGGCGCCGACTACGCGGAACGCCTGACCGCCGCGTTCGCCGAGGAGACGGGGCTGGCCGCTCCCTTGCTTCCGTGGCACTCGCTGCGGACACCCGTCGTCGATCTCGCGGGCGCGCTCGCGTTCACCGCGGGCGCGCTGGGGAAGCTGGCCGTCGATGTCGCGACGCTCAGCCGGACCGAGCTCGGCGAGGTCGTCGAGCCGGCCGCCGAGGGGCGGGGCGGCTCCACCGCGATGCCGCACAAGCGGAACCCGGTGCTCGCGACGCTGATCCGTTCGGCCGCGCTGCAGGTGCCGGTGCTGGCCGCGGGCGTCACGCAGTCGATGCTGACCGAGGACGAGCGGTCGGCCGGGGTGTGGCATGCCGAGTGGCAGCTGATCCGTGAATGCCTCCGGCTGACCGGCGGTGCCGCGCGCACGGCTGTCGAGCTGGCGCGTGGGCTCACCGCGCGGCCTGGGCGGATGCAGGCGAACGTCGCGTCAACGCACGGGCTGATCGTGTCCGAACGGCTCTCCGCCGTGCTCGCGCCGCTGCTCGGCAAAGCCAAGGCCAAGGAGCTGCTCGGCGAGGCGTCTCAGCGGGCGGTGCGCGATGACCGGCCGTTGCGGGAGGTGCTGGACGAGCTACCCGCGATCACCGACGTCCTCACCCCGGCGGCGCTGGACGCTCTTCTCGACCCGTCCGCGTACGCCGGCGCCGCGGCGACGCTGGTCGATCGCGCCCTCGGCGAGCCGCGGCCGGGCAGTGTTTCGGAGTAACGCCTGGCCGGGCCACCCTCTGACCAGGCGTGGGACTCCGGCGAAAATTCTTTGAACCGCCTTCGCCGAGTGTCCGTGTAGTGGGTATCAGGCAGCCGCACCGAGCGGCGGGAAACCCAACGGACACAAGGAGAACTTCCATGCTTCGCACGCGCATCGCCGTCTCCGTCGCCGCGGCGGCAGCCGGGCTGGCAGTGCTCACCGCTTGCTCGGGTGCCGAAACTGCTCAGCCGGTCATCGCCCCCGCAGCGGCGGGGGGCACCGGCGGCGGTCAGATCGCCAACGGGCAGGTCGGCAACGCCGCCCCCGCGTCGAACGAGTCGAAACTGGTCGTCGCGGACGTCGCCAGTGTCGGACAGGTGATCACCGACCAGAACGGCATGACCCTCTATCGCTTCGACAAGGACACGGCCAAGCCGCCGAAGTCCAATTGCGACGGTGATTGCGCCAAGGCCTGGCCGCCGGTGCTGTCTACCGGCGACGTGCAGGTGCAGGGCATCGACAAGAGCCTCGTCGGGAAGGTGACGCGCTCCGACGGCACCGAGCAGATCACCGTCGGCGGGTGGGCGCTCTACCGCTACGCCAAGGACACCAAGGCCGGCGACGCGACCGGCCAGGGCGTCGGCGGCGCCTGGTACGCCGCCAACGCCAAGGGCGGGAAGGCCGGACAGGCCGCCAGTGAGGCCGGCGTCGTCAAGCTGAGCGCCAGCAACATCGACGGCCTCGGTGAGGCGATCGTCGACCAGAACGGCATGACCCTCTACCTGTTCCAGAAGGACACCAAGAAGGCCAAGACCTCCGCCTGCAACGGCGACTGCGCCAAGACCTGGCCGCCGGTTCTCTCCAACGGCAAGGTCGAGCTGCAGGGCATCGACTCGAAGCTCCTCGGCAGCATCAAGCGCTCCGACGGCACCGAGCAGGTCACCATCGGCGGCTGGCCGGTCTACACCTTCGCGAAGGACCTGAAGCCGGGCGACGCGAACGGCATGGGCGTCAACGGCACCTGGTTCGTCATCGAGCCCAACGGGTGCAAGGTCGGCACCACCCCCAGCTCCACCGCCAACCAGGCTCCGGCTGACAGTGGAACCGGGAGCAGCAGCAACTCCGGCTCGGGTGGCACCACCTACTGAGTCATCACGAACTTCTAGTGGGCGAGGCCCGGCGGACGCTCTTCACGAGCGACCTCCGGGCCTCGCTCGTCGTGGTGGCGGCGCAGGAACGAACGGCGCCGCGGCTGCTCGGCGTCCGAAGCCGAAGCCGGGATCGTCTCCGTGCGGGCGGTGTCCGTGACGCGGTCGGTGCGCTGCTCGACGACGGTCGGCTCGTCGGCCACCTCCTCCTCGGGGACGAGGATGGTGCGGCGGGCGGGCAGCACGGCGATCAGCAGACCGAGCGCGGCGACGCCGAGGTGCAGCCAGGTGTCGGCGCGGCCCATGTCCAGCGGGTTGCCGGCGTTGGCGAACGGGTTGGTCGAGATGAGGCCGTCGATCATCAGGCCCCACACGAAGAGGGCGCCGTAGAAGATGAAGAGCAGCCAGCCGAACGTCCGGGCGCGGCCCGAGCCGAACGCCAGCAGCAGCCCGACGACGCCGGTGACGACGCGGACCAGGCTCATGAGCGGGTTCCCGGAGAACCGCCAGAATCCGGCGTCGTGGTGGCCGGCGAAGTTCCCGACGCCCGTCCTCGTGAACCCGATGATGCCGACGATGAGGAACGCGATCCCGGCCAGTCCGGCCAGCACCTGCGCCGGCTGCAGGCCGCGAACCCGGATGCGTGCGCCTTTCGCGTGATTCATGACTCCAGTCCTTCCCAGAGTGTGGTGACGATCGTCACCGCACACAGGTACCCCGCGAACACAGTGCGCGAAACGACGGCGCTTGCCCGCAGCGCCCCGGAGCGTTCCCGGATCCGGGTCGATCCGAGAGCTATCCCACAAACTCACCCGATCCAGGGAACGCCGGGGTGCGTTCCCGGCAATCCGGATCATGCGCAAGCTGAGCGGCATCTTCCTGGTGGGACTGTGCGTGGGGGCGATCGGCGCGGTGGCTGTCACGATCAGTCATGGTGCGGTTCAGCCGCCCAGGGCGATCGCCGTCACAGAAGTGGTGACAACGATGTCGGAATCGCCGTCCGTGCCCGGTTCGACGCCCACGCCGACGCCGTCGCCCAAGCTGACGCCGAAGCCCGCGGCCAAGCCCGAGTCCAAGGTGGACGCCGGCGAGCTGGACCGGATGGTGGCCGGGGGCGAAGTCAGCGCCGTCGTGGTCGACCGGCAGGCCGGGAAGACGCTCGTTTCGGTGCACGCGGACCGCGCTTACACGTCGGCGTCGCTCGTGAAACTGCTGATCGCCTTGGCCGTGCTCGAACGGGGCGGTCCCGCTCCGCAGGTGCAGAAGATGCTGTCGCGCAGCGACGACGACCTCGCGAGCCAGTTCTGGTCGGCCTACGGCGGGCCGTCGATCGTGACGGGGTGGGCCAAGAAGATCGGCCTCACCGGCACCCGCGCGCCCGCGGACCCGGGGCGGTGGGGCGACACGCTGATCACGGCGAAGGACGTCGCGCGGATCTACCAGTACGTCGCGGCGCACGCGCCCGGCACGATCCTCGCCGCGCTGCGGGCCGCGACCGAGCGGGGTTCGGACGGTTTCCGCCAGTACTTCGGCATCCCGGATGCCGCGGGCGACCGGCCGTGGGCGGTGAAGCAGGGCTGGTCCTGCTGCCGGCCGACGCGGATGCTGCACACCTCGGGCCTGGTCGGCGAGGACGGCCGCTACATCGTGGTGGTGCTGAGCGAGCACCCGGCTTCGGTCGACTACGCGACCGCCTCGAAGCGGGTGACGCAGGTGGTCTCGGCCCTGCTGGGGTGAGCAACCCCGCGGCGGACGGTGGGACGGGGTCGCGGGCGGGCTCGGCCTGCGGCACCGCAGACGGACCGCGGCGGGCTCAGCCCGGGGACCGGGGACGGACCGCAGCAGGCTCAGCCCGCAGCACCGAGGACAGGGTCGCGGCAGGCTCAGCCCGCAGCACCACGGACAGACCGCGGCAGGCTCAGCCCGCAGCACCACGGACAGACCGCGGCAGGCTCAGCCCGCAGCACCGCCGACAGACCACGGCGGGCTCGGCCCGAGGCACCGCCGACAGACCACGGCGGGCTCGCCCCGGGGCACCGAGGACAGGGTCGCGTCGGCTACGCCCGGGGCACCAAGAAGAGAGTCGCGGCGGCTAAGCCCGACTCACCGCAAGTACACCTCGACAGGTCCGACCCGGGCCACCGCGGGTCAGGAATCCTTGGGGGCTACTGATCCGTGTCCGCCAGCGCGCCGTGTGCGCCGGAGTGCGGCAGGGGCCATGGCAGCACCCCTCCGGTGGTCTCGACCTGTCGCCCCGCCGGGGCCGGGGCCAGGGTGTGTGCGCCGATCCAATTCAGGATGTCCGGGATCTGGGACTTGAACGTGTTCATGTTGTGGCCCGCGTCCGGGATGCGCCACGACGAAAACTGCAGCGGGGGCCGGGCCGCAGCGCGGATCTGGTCGATCGCGAAGCTCTCGTACTTCTCCTTGTCGCCCGAGATCGCCAGGATTTCGACCGGGGACGGGTGGAGCCGGACGTTCACGCGGACGTTGTTCGCGTCGTTGATGTCCTGACGGCCGTGGAACAGGTCCTCGGTCTCCGCGTCGACCTGGGCCTTGTCGTAGCCGCTGACGCTGACCGCCTGGCCGTACCACTGCGGGTGGCGCGTCACCAGGTTCATCGCGCAGTAGCCGCCGGACGACCAGCCCGCCATCGTCCACGCGCGGCGGTCCGGCGAGACGCCGAGCTTCTGCTGGGCCCAGTCGCGCAGGTCAGCCGTGAGGTACGTGTCGTTCGCCGTTCCGTTGACCTCGTCGACGCATTCCGTGTCGTGGCCGACCTTCGGGACGCCCGTCGGGTCGGGGACGATCACCACCGTCGGCGGGAGCGCTTTCCGCGCGATCGCCGCGTCGAGCTGCTGGGGCATGCCGTAGACGGGGAAGACCTCGGGGCCGGACGGGTAGTTCGGGATCCACTCGATCGCCGGGAACCGCAGTTCCTTGTACGCCGCGTCGAAGTACTGCGGGGGCAGGTAGACCGTGACGTCGCGGGTCAGCTTGGTGCGCCGGCCCGTCACCTTCATGTGGACGACCGTTCCCTTGCCTTCGTGGGCGTGCGCAACGCCGGTGTCGCGTAGCTTCTCGAGGTCCTCGCCGTTCTGCGACGCTTCCGCGTCTGTGCCCTGGCCGGCGTACACACCGGTGCCGAGCAGCGATCCGACGGTCGGGAAGAACCCGCCGATCATGTTGCCCGCCATGCCGGTCGTGAGCACGAGCAGCACGACCGCGAGCAGCACCGTGGCGCTGCGCCACAGCCGCTTGCGCTTCCAGCGGTCCCAGAACCACGGGACCGCGATGATCGCGAGCAGCGTCAGCACGACCACCACGATCATGTTGACCGGCGAATCCAGCCGGATGCTGCTCAGGTTCATGGGATCGGTCCTTCCGGGCGGGCAGTGAATGCGCACCCGGAACCCCCCGGACTCGCGTATATATCACGTTTGAGCAGGCATGCACGTTGCGACCTTGTGAGTTGCGTCATAGGGCCGCAACGTGCTGCGTACTCAGCGTTTTCTCAGTTATTTCTCCAAAGCGCGGGTCAGGACGGTGATGGCCTGCGTGATCGCGGCCTCAGCCGCGTGCGTCTCGCGGAGCGCGTTGACCATCACGAAGTCGTGGATGATCCCCTGGTACCGCACGGCCGTGACGGGCACTCCGGCCTGACGCAGCTTCGCCGCGTACGCCTCGCCTTCGTCGCGGAGCACGTCCGCCTCGCCGGTGATCACGAGTGCCGGCGGGAGCCCGGCCAGCTCGTCGAGCGACGCGCGCAGCGGGGACGCGGTGATCTCCGCTCGCTGCGCGGGATCCGTCGTGTACTGGTCCCAGAACCACTTCATGCCTTCGCGGCCGAGGAAATAGCCCTCGGCGAACTTCGTGTACGACTCGGTGTCGAAGTTCGCGTCGGTGACCGGGTAGAAGAGCACCTGCTGGCGGAAGGTGACGTCGCCGCGCTGCTTCGCGAGCAGCGTCAGGGCCGCCGTCATGTTCCCGCCGACGGAGTCGCCCGCGATCGCGATGCGCGAGGTGTCCAGCCCCTGCGAAGCGCCGTTCGAAGCGACCCACTTCGCCACGGCGTAGCTCTGCTCGATGGCGACGGGGTAGCGCGCCTCCGGCGAGCGGTCGTACTCGGGGAACACGACGGCCGCGCCGACGCCGGCGGCCAGCTCGCGCACCAGGCGCTGGTGGGTGTGGAAGTCGCCGAAGACCCAGCCGGCGCCGTGGATGTAGAGGATCACCGGAAGCGGGCCGGAAACGCCGGCCGGGCGGACGATCCGGGTCTCGACCTCGCCGGTCGGGCCGCCGGGGACCTTGAGCACCTCGACCGACGCGTCGGCCATGGCGACCTCGCCGTCCTGGACGCCGTCGACGGCCTTGCGTCCTTCCTCCGGCGGCAGCTGGAACAGGTACGGCGGCTGGTCGGTGGCCTCGGCGAACGCCTGCGCGGCCGGCTCCAGGGCGAGGTTGTGCGGGTTGGCGGTCATGTCGTCCTCCTCGGTTCGAGCTGATGTCATCAAAGTAGCTCCCAATTGAGTTGTGCACAACTTAATGTTGCCCAATGAGATGCAGGGCACTTAAGTTGCCGCGCAGCGCACTCTCGGGGACCATGGAGAGTTACGAGAGAGGAGGACGCCATGGCATCTCTGCGGCTGGACGACCAGCTCTGCTTCGGGCTGTACTCGGCGTCGCGCGCGGTGACGTCGCTGTACCGGGTCGTCCTGGAAGACCTCGACCTGACCTATCCCCAGTACCTCGTCATGCTGGCGCTCTGGGAGAAGGACCACCGCCTGGTGAAGGAGCTCGGCGCCGAGCTGAACCTCGATTCGGGCACGCTTTCGCCGCTCCTCAAGCGGTTGCAGACCGCGGGCCTGGTGATCCGGAACCGGCAGGCCGACGACGAACGGTCGGTCCGCGTCAGCCTGAGCGAGACCGGACAGGCGCTGCGCGAGAAGGCGGCGGGCATCCCCGATGTGATCGGCGCGGCGATGAGCCTGGACGAAGCCGGGGTGGCCCGGATGCGGGCCGAGCTGGACCGGCTGACAGAGTCGGTGAACGCCTACCGGGAGGCCATGGCACCGGCATGATCAACCACGACGACGCGCTCAAGGCCGTCGAGAGCAGTCTCGACCGGCCGTCCGCCGCGCGGATCTACGACTACTTCATCGGCGGGAACACGAACTACGCGATCGACCGCGCGTTCGCCGAGAAGGTGCGCGCCCGGCTGCCACTCATGGGCGAGTACTGCCTGACGAGCCGCCAGTTCCTCGGCCGCGCGGTCCGCGAATGCGTGCGCGCCGGCATCCGGCAGTTCGTCGACATCGGCTCGGGGCTGCCGACCGCGGGCAACGTCCACGAGGTAGCCGACGAAGAGTGCGAAGAGCTCGACACGCGCGTGCTCTACATCGACAACGAACCGATCGCCCTCGCGCATTCGACGCTGCTGCTCGCCGACACCGCCGACCCGGAGCGCCACCACGCCATCGCCGCGGACTTCCTGCGGCCCGAGGACCTCTGGGACCGGGTGACGGCTTCGGACGTCATCGACGTGCGCGAGCCGGTCGCCCTGGTGATCAACGCCGTCATGCACTTCATCAAGGACGAGCAGCGCCCCGACGAGCTGCTCGCGTACTACCGCGACCGGCTGCCCGCCGGCTCCCTGCTGGTGCTCTCGCAGATGACCAACGAGAACCCGGTCAACGACGACGAGCGGCAGGCGCTGGTCGACCTGCTCGAGTACTACGAAACCACGACGAACCCGGGTTTCCTGCGCCCCATGGCGGAGTTCGAACGCTTCTTCGGCGGCTGGCCGATGCTCGAGCCGGGCCTGGTCTACGCGCCGGCGTGGCACCCGGACGAGCGGACGGTGTTCGCCGGCTCGCCGTCGGAGTCGCGGGTGATCGGCGGCGTCGCGCGCAAGCCTTGACCCACCTGGCTTCAACCCCCGGGTTGACGTCCTGTGTCGCTCGGCGCGCAGCGGCTCGTCGTCCAGTCCCGGGCCACCCCGGCTACGAAGCCTCGCGTAGGCCTTCGAGCACGTCGAGGACCGCGTCCTTGCCGAGCTCCACGGCCTTGCGCAGCACCTCGGGGTCGCGCTCCAGCACCGCCACGTCCGGCGATCCCACCGGCGGCCGGATGCTCAGGATCCGCGGGTCGGATGCCAGGACGTCCTCGTCCTCGACGTCGCGCCGGAAGGTGTCGCGCCACGCGGGAATCGCGCCCGGGGCCTGGCGGCGCAGGAAACGCGGCACCACGACGTCGTACGCCCGCGGCGGGGGCAGCGGCAGCTCGTCCGCGCGGCGCGTCCGCAGCACCAGGACGTCCGTGGCGCCCTGGTCCAACGCCGTCCGGTACGGGATCGGCTCGGCGACGCCGGCGTCGACGAACCGGCGGCCGGCCATCGGGATCGGCGGGCCGGCCAGCACCGGCATGCAGGACGACGCCGCGAGGGCGACCTTGACCGCGTCGACGTCGTCGAGAAAGGGGTGCAGGTCGGTCGACTCCCCCGTGTCGGCGTCGGTGGCCAGCGGGTGGAACGTCACCGGGTTGGCCAGGATCGCCGGGAAGTCCATCGGCTCCAGCACCGAATAGACCTGGTGGACGAGGTATTCGAGGTCGATCACCGCACGGCCGCGCAGGGTGTGCAGCGGGTTGATGATCCGGCGCATGACGACCGGGTTCCACCAGGTCCGCACGCCCGTCGACGAGCACCCGCTGAGCAGCCAGGCGCCGTTCAGCGCGCCGGCCGACGAGCCGTAGACGGCGTCGAACACGGGGACGGCGCCCAGTTCGTCCAGCGCCAGGGCCATGCCGCTCGAGTAGGTGCCGCGGCTGCTGCCGCCTTCGATGGCGAGCGCGAGGCGCCTGCCGTCGGTGCGTTCGCCCGGGACACTGCCCGTCGCCAGTCGTTCGGAGATCAGTTCGAGTACCGGGTGCACTCTCTCCATCCTCGTCGTTTCGCGCGAGTAGTCGACCCGATTTATCCCCCTCAAGGGGTGAAGTGATGCGCGCCTCGTTGCACTGCAACTCGTTGCATAGGACCCTCGGACGATGGCACTGGAGCACGCGATCCTCGTCTCGCTGTCCGAGCGCGCCGGCTCGGGCTACGAGCTCACGCGCCGGTTCGAGAAGTCGATCGGGCTGTTCTGGAGCGCCACCCACCAGCAGATCTACCGCGTGCTGAAGCGGATGGAAGAGGCAGGCTGGGTCGCGGTCGACGTCGTCGCGCAGTCGGGACGGCCGGACAAGAAGGTCTACACGGTCAGCGACAGCGGACGCGCCGAGCTGGTCCGCTGGCTGGCCGAGCCCGACCCGTCGGCCGGGCCCGTGGAACTCGCCGTGAAGATCCGCGGCGCGACTTTCGGCGATCCCGCGAAAGTCGCCGAAGAGATCGTCCGGCACCGCGCGAGACACGCCGAGCGCCTCGACGTCTACCGCCAGATCGAGAAGCGCGACTTCCCCGCGCCGGCCGCGCTGACCGGCCGGCACCTGCACCAGTACCTGGTCCTGCGCGGCGGCATCCGCGTCGAAGAGGGCCAGGTCGAGTGGTTCGACGAAGTGCTCGCCGCCCTCCACCACGAGAAGGACTCCTGATGAGCCCGTACCCGAACCTGCTCTCGCCCCTGGACCTCGGTTTCACGACGCTGCGCAACCGCGTCCTGATGGGGTCGATGCACACCGGTCTCGAGGACAAGGCCGCGCACTTCCCCGAGCTGGCCGAGTACTACGCCGAACGCGCCCGCGGCGGGGTCGGCCTGATCGTCACCGGCGGTTTCGCGCCGAACAAGACCGGCTGGCTGCTGCCGCTCGCCTCCAAGCTGACGACGTCCGCCGAAGCGCGGCAACACCGGCAGCTCACCGCGCCGGTGCACGAGGCAGGCGGGAAGATCGCGCTGCAGGTCCTGCACGCGGGCCGGTACGCCTACCACCCGCTGAGCGTGTCCGCGTCGAGCATCAAGGCGCCGATCAACCCGTTCCGGCCGCGCGCGCTGACCGGCTACGGCGTGCGTCAGCAGATCAACGCCTTCGCGAACTGCGCCGCTCTCGCGCGCGAAGCGGGCTACGACGGCGTCGAGATCATGGGCTCCGAGGGTTACCTGATCAACCAGTTCCTGGCCGAGCGCACCAACAAGCGCACGGACGCCTGGGGCGGCACGCCGGAGAAGCGCCGCCGGTTCGCCGTCGAGATCGTCAAGCGCACCAGGGAAAAGGCCGGCGACGACTTCATCATCATCTACCGGCTCTCCATGCTCGACCTCGTCGAAGGCGGCCAGCGCTGGGAGGACGTCGTCGCGCTCGCTCAAGAAGTCGAGGCCGCCGGCGCGACGATCATCAACACCGGCATCGGCTGGCACGAAGCCCGCGTGCCGACGATCGTGACGTCGGTGCCCCGCGCCGCCTTCACCTGGGTGACCGGGAAGCTCAAGCCGCACGTGACCATCCCGGTCGTCACGTCGAACCGGATCAACATGCCGCAGGTGGCCGAGGAGGCGCTGAGCAACGGCGACGCCGACCTCGTGTCGATGGCGCGGCCGTTCCTCGCCGACCCCGAGTGGATCCGGAAGGCCGAGACGGGCCGCGAGGACGAGATCAACACGTGCATCGCCTGCAACCAGGCCTGTCTGGACCACGCCTTCAAGCGCAAGCTCGTGTCCTGCATGGTCAACCCGCGCGCCGGTCACGAAACCACGCTGACGCTCGCCCCGACGCGACGCTCGAAGCACGTCGCCGTCGTCGGCGCCGGGCCCGCCGGCCTGTCGACGGCGACCGCGCTGGCCGAACGCGGCCACAGCGTCGAGCTGTTCGAGGCCGGCGACGAGATCGGCGGCCAGTTCGGCATCGCGCGGAAGATCCCCGGCAAGGAGGAGTTCGCCGAGACGATCCGCTACTACCGGCGCCGCGTCGAGGTGACCGGCGTGAAGCTGCACCTCGGCACCCGCGTGACCGCCGGCGACCTCACCGGCTTCGACGAGGTCGTGCTGGCCACCGGCGTCGCGCCGCGGGTGCCGTCGCTGCCCGGGATCGACCACCCGAAGGTGCTCTCCTACGTCGACGTCGTCCGCCACGGGAAGCCGGTCGGCGAGCGGGTCGCCGTGATCGGGGCCGGCGGGATCGGCGTCGACGTCAGCGAGTTCCTCACGCACACCGCTTCGCCCGCGCTCGACCTCGACGCGTGGATGGCCGAGTGGGGTGTCACCGACCCGGAACAGGCGGCGGGCGGGCTCACCGAACGCAGGCCCGAACCGTCGCCACGGCAGGTGTTCCTGCTGCAGCGCAAGAAGTCCGGGATCGGTTCCGGGCTCGGCAAGACCTCGGGCTGGGTGCACCGGGCCGCACTCAAGGCGAAGCGCGTCGAGCAGATCACCGGCGTGACGTACGAGCGGATCGACGACGACGGGCTGCACATCACCGTCGACGGCAAGCCGCGGCTGCTGGGAGTCGACACGGTCGTCGTCTGCGCCGGTCAGGAACCCGTGCGGGATCTCGCGGACGCACTGCGTGCCGCCGGGCTCCCGGTGCACCTCGTCGGAGGTGCCGACGTCGCCGCGGAACTCGACGCGAAACGGGCGATCGACCAGGGAACGAGGCTCGCCGCCGCGCTGTAGCACCAGATGCGTCCGGCACTGGCAGGATGGGGCCCGTGCGAGACGTATGCGTGATCGGGCTCGGGCTGATCGGCGGTTCGCTGCTGCGCGCGGTGGCCGCCAGCGGCCGCACGGCGTTCGGCGCCGCGGTTTCCGAAGTGGACGCCGACGCGGCCAGCAGAGCGGGTTACGACGTCACGACGGACGTCGAAGCCGCCCTGCACCGCGCCGACGCCGAAGACGCGATGGTGGTGCTCGCCGCGCCGCTCACCGCGGTCGAGGACCTGCTGCGCCTGGTTTCCCAGCACGCGTCGCACTGCCTGCTCACCGACGTGACCAGCGTGAAAGCGCCGGTGCTGGACGCCGTCCGCCGTCGCGTGCCGTACACGCGGTTCGTCGGCGGGCACCCGATGGCGGGGACGTCGAACTCGGGTTGGCTGGCCGGCGACGCCGCGCTGTTCCAGGGGGCGGCGTGGGTGGTCGGCGTCGAGGACGACACCGACCTCGACGCCTGGTCCGAGGTCACCCGGCTCGTGCTGGACATCGGCGCGCACGTCGTCCCGCTGCCCGCCGAGTCGCACGACGAAGCCGTCGCCCGGATCTCGCACCTGCCGCACCTGCTGGCGGCCATTCTCGCCACGATCGGCGCCGAGGGCGGGCCGCTGGCCATGTCGCTGGCCGCCGGGTCGTACCGCGACGGGACGCGTGTCGCGGGGTCGAATCCTCAGCTCGTGCGCGCGATGACCGAAGGCAACCGGGACGCGCTGCTGCCGATCGTCGACGAAGCCCTCGGCCGGCTCGGCGCCGCGCGCGGCTCGCTGGCCTCGACCGGCGGCCTGGCGGCGACGATCAACGCGGGGTACGAAGGCGCGCAAGCGCTTGCGGCCAGCCTGGACGCCGAACGCGCGGGCGTCCGGATCAGCCTTTCGGCGCCGGACGCCCGGCAGGGCCTCATCGCACTCGGCGAACGCGGCGGCCGGATCACCGGCCTCGCGGACGGGATCGCGACCGGCGAAGTCCAGTAACTACTGGGCCGGCGGGGTGTCCGGCTTGTCGTCGAACTTGTCGAGGAAGCTCTTCGCCTTCTCGATGCCGCTGTCGATCTGCTCGTCGTGCCCGGAGAACTTCGACTTCGCGAAGTCACCCGCCTTGTCGAGGCCGTCCTCGATCTTGTCGCCGTGCTCCCGCAGGGCCTCTTCGGCCTTGCCCTTCAACGCATCGAAGTCGATTCCCATGACGGTATTGAACAGCACTCCCGTCACGTACGCCTGTGGTAGGGCAGGAACCGCCGGACGAGCCGCAACGGCGTGCGTTCCACCAGGTCAGGACCGCGGACGGCGTCGAACGCCGACTCCAGCTGGTCGACCACCCCGCCCAGCTGCGGGCGGTCGGGCAGCGGCATCGAGCGCGGTTCGCGCTGCTCGCGGATCGCCGACGCCAGCTCACCCAGTGCGGCGGTGAGCAGCTCGATGTCGCCGGGTTCCGGCGGCGCCACTCCGCGGCCGATCGTCACGCCGACCTCGGTGACGGCGTCCGCGACGCGTTCCTGCGCGGCGATGACCGGCCACCACGCCACCGCCTGGCGGCCGTTCGCGGACGGCTCGACGACGACCTGCTGGAACGCCGTCCGCAGGTCGGCGAGCGCCCGGTAGGCCCCGCGCCGAGCCCGGGACCGCGCCAGCCGCGCCTCCCCTTCCGACGCCTCGACCAGGGCATGGGACACGTACTTCGCGACGGCGTCGAGCCCGTCGGCCAGCCGGCCGCCGACCTGCGGACGACGGCTGCCCGGCCAGAGCAGGTAGCCGAAGACGAGCACGATCACGCAGCCCAGGACGGTGTCGACCAGCCGGGCCACCACGACGTCCCAGCTGCCGGTGTTCGCCAGGTCCATCTGCAGGATGATCAACGGCGTCACGAACGCGCTGAGGATGCCGTAGTTGCGCACCTTCCCGACCGCGACGCCGCCGGCGAAGATCGCGATCAGCGCGACCAGGAGCCAGCCCTGCCCGCCGACGCCGAGGACGATGGCGCCGACCCCGACGCCGACGACGGTGCCGATCCCGCGCAGCACCGCGCGGCCGAAGACCGACCCGAAGTCGGGCTTGAGCACGATCCCGACGGTCAGGGTGATCCAGTAGGACCGCTCGAACGGCACCAGCAGCCCGACGACCTCGGCGATCGCGACGCACAAAGTCAGCCGCAGCGCGGCGATCCACGTCAGCGGGCCGGACGCGAGCGAACCCGCCCACGTCCGCAACCGCCGGTACCAGGGTGTCGGCTCACGGCGCTTGCGGTCGTCGCCCTTGCCGATCCGGACCAGGCCGGCGTACAGCGCGGCGAGCACCGGGTCGGTCTCGTCGTCCGGCATCGGGGGCGGTTCCGGCAGCGGCTGGCTGGCCAGGACCGTCGCCGACAGCGCGACGAAGTGGTCGATGACCTCCCGCGGCGTGCGGCGGCCGGCGTTGACCATCGCCACCGACGCCTCGACCGCGGGCGTCGTCGCCGAGAGCAGGTTGAGCAGGTGCCGGTAGGCGGCGTCGCGGCCGGACAGCCACGAGCGCGCGGTGAGCAGCTGGTCGTACGCGGTGTTCATGGCCGTGGTCAGCCGGTGGCGGGCCACGCGCGAGACGGCTTCGTCGGTCGCCGAGAGCATCGCGGCCAGCTCGACGTAGACGTGCGCGACGGCGGAGCGTTCGGGGCTGGTCGCCCGGAACGTCCAGCTGGCGAGCGCCACCGAGAGGCTCCACACCGCGCCGAGGCAGAAGAAGCCGAAGAGGACCTCGACGCGCACGCCGGTCGCGTGCTGACCGGTGCCGAGCACGCAGAACACGAACATCTGCAGCCCGGCGACCGAGGCGTTGCTCCCGGCCGCGCTGATCAGCGCGGACACCGCCGCGACCAGGATCACCGCGGGCACCGACAGCGCGGGCGTGCCGCCGGTCAGCAGCCCGACGGCGTAGCCGGCCGTCGCCGCCAGCGTCGCGCCGCCGAGCCGGCGGGCGCGGTAGCGGTACGGGCCGGCCGACTCGGACAGCACGGCGGGCAGCGCGCCGGTCGAGATCAGCGCGCCGACGGCGATGTCCCCGGCCGCGTAGGCGACCGCGAGCGGCACGGCCAGCGCGATGACGGCGCGGGCGACCATGTTCCACGGCACCGGGACCGGCTTGCTGCGCAGGAGCTGGGTCAGCCAGTGCGGCGCGGCGATGTCGGGACGCGGCGTGCTCACGCCCCCATCTTGACCTACGCTGCGCGGAACGCTTAATTATCAGTCTGTCAACAACGTGGGAGGTTCCGGTGGGCCGCAAGTTCTCCTTCGAGGTCAACCGCACGAGCACCGCGCCACCGGAGGCGTTGTTCGAGCGCGAAGCCGACGGTCCGCGCTGGGCGGAGTGGGGAAAGCCACTCATCGTGCAGGCCCGCTGGAAGCGTCCGGGCCCCGGCGTCGGTGCCGTCCGCGAGGTCGGTCTCTGGCCGGTGCTGATCCGCGAAGAGACGGTCGAGTACGAGCCGGGCCGCAAGCACGTCTACACGTTCTTCGGCGCGAACCCGATCAAGGACTACCGCGCCGAGGTGGTCTGCACGCCCACCGCCGACGGCGGGACGCACCTGCGCTGGACGGGCTCGTTCACCGAGCCGGTCAAGGGCAGCGGCCCGATCGTGGCGGCCGGACTCGAACGGGTGATCCGGCTGTTCTCCGGCAAGCTGGTCAAGGCGGCCGAAAAAGGACGCTGAGCTGGGTGGCTCCGGCCACACAAGATCAGCCGACGCAACTTAATACCCCACCCCAACGTCACCCGTTCGTGTAGTTCTTCGCTACGCGGAAGGGGGATGCGGGATGAAGCGCGTCGCAGCCGTGGCCGTCGCCGCGGCACTGGCATGGACGACACTGACGGCCTGCTCGGCGCACGAGCCGGCCGAACCGGAGGCCGGCGCGAGCCAGCCGAACCCGGCACCTGGCGGCGGGCCGGGGGCGACGACGTCGGCGCCGTACCCGTTCGGCACGGTCCAGCAGAAGGCGCCGGCGATCGCGGACGGCCAGGTCCCGGTCGTCCGCCGGATCACCACCGACAAGCCGTACGTCTTCCTCACGATGGACGACGGCGCGGTCAAGGACCCCGACGCGCTGAAGCTGATGCAGCAGAACGGCACCCACCCGGTGCTGTTCCTGAACGAGAAGTACGTGAAGGGCCACGAGGCCTACTTCAAGCAGATCCTCGACGCCACCGGCGCGACGCTCGGCGACCACACGGTCGACCACCCGAACCTCAAGGGCAAGCCGTTCGAGTTCCAGCGCAAGGAGATCTGCGACGACGCGGACGACTTCCAGAAGAGCCTCGGCGTGCGGCCGTCGCTGTTCCGGCCGCCGTTCGGCAACTACGACCAGACCACGCTGCGCGCGGCGGCCGCGTGCGGCATGCGCGTCGCGGTGCTGTGGACGGCCGCGGTCAACGACGGGCACGTCCAGTTCCAGGCCGGCGACAAGCTCAAGCCCGGCGACATCGTGCTCATGCACTTCCGGAAGACCTTCAAAGAGGACTACACGGCGTTCGTCGAGCAGGCGAAGAAGGACGGACTCACGCCCGTCCCCCTCGCCGACTTCCTGGGTTAGAGCACCACGGTCGGCGTCACGACCGTCCGGCGGCACGTGACGTCACCGAGGTGCACGAGGATCTGCGTGGTCCCGCGCGGCACGTTGTCGAGCACGAACCGGCCGCCTTCGTCGGCGGTCGTGGACGACGTCCCGTGCTCGGCGACCCGCACCTCGACGCCGTACTGGCCGGCCGGCACCAGCCAGCCGTCGATGCGGTGCAGCTTGCCCATCTTGGTCAGGTTGATCATCACCGTCAGGTCGCTGACGGTGAAGGTGATCGTCCCGGTGCCGCCGCCGCGGACGCCGGCCAGGTCGTCCATCCGCTCCCACCTCGCGACCTCGACGTCGAGGTCTTCGAGCGCGAGCGCGAACTGGACCCGCTGCACCAGGTCACCCGGTGGCGGGTCCAGCTCGTCGAGGAAGCGGCCGATGCCGGCCAGGATCAGGTCATCGGAAAAGGCCTCGCCCGGCGTTCCGAGGTCGTTCATCGGCTTCCCCCTTCACTGGCGAGGAGATCGCGCATCTGGTCGAGGCAGCGCCCTCTGGTCGGTCCGACACTGCCGCGTGGCATCCGCAGTGCCTCGGCGACGAGCTGGTACTCCGCGCGACCCGCGAGCACGGTCAACCGGAGCAGGTCCTGACAGCGGTGGGGCAGCCGGACGAAGGCGCGCCAGACCCGGCGGTCGCGGTCGGCGCGGACGGCTTCGTCTTCGGGTGCCGGTTGGGTGCTCGGCATGGCTTCGGCGACTTCGTCGCTCAGCGGCACGGGCTGCATGCGGCGGCCGAAGGGGTGCGTGGCCTCGCGCCGGGTGGTCGTGATCAGCCACGCGGCGAGGGCTTTGGGGTCCCTGAGCTTCCCGAGCTGGCTGAAGAGGGCGAGCCACACGGTCTGGACGACGTCCTCGGCGATCGAGCGGTCGAGGCCGTTGGCCCGGGCGACGTGCCAGACGAGCGGTGTCAGCTCGGCGACGAGGCGGTCCATCGCGCGGCGGTCACCGTCCCGGGCGGCCTGCATGCACGCAGCGTGCAGCTCGGCGCCGGTCAAGCCCTCCCAAGGCGGGTCTACCTCTGTGGTTTGCACGTCGGTCACGGTATCTGCCCCTCTTCGGAAAAGTCTTCGAGTCGGCTTCGGCAGTATCGCGGGTCCTTCGGGGGGAAGGAGCGTGCAGGTGGATCTCGGATACATCAAGGTCACTTACTTCGTCGGTCGCGCTTCCGGTCAATGACGACTGGGGGAGGCACCGGCCGGCGCGTGCCTTGGGGTCGGCGAGGTAGACGCCGCCGCCGTTCGAGAAGTGCAAGGAGCGCGTCACCCGGTAGGGGAAC
>NZ_JBEXVF010000035.1:0-92503 GCF_040629235.1 Amycolatopsis sp. NPDC005961
AGACAGCGCGTAATTGCGCGGCTTCGTCGCGTAAGAGGAATTTCTCGGCTTTGCCACACGAGGCGCCGGGCCCGCCCGGGTGCCGCCGGCGGCGCGGGCGCGGCCGGGGTCAGCACGGTGGTCATGTCGGCTCCTCAGTCCGTTTGGATGCGCCGGGTCACCAGGTACGACACGCCCGCGACGAGCATCGTGGCCACGGCGAGGATCAGCGCGATCGCCGAGCTGTAGCCGAAGTCGTACTTGGTGAAGCCCTGCTCGTAGAGGTAGAGCGCGGCCGTCTGGAACTGCCGGTCCGAACCCCCGGTGGCCGCGGCCGTGCCGGGGTTGAACAGCAGCGGCTCGGCGAGCAGCCGCATGTTCCCGGTCGTCGCGATCACCGTCGAGAAGATGATCTGCGGCCGCAGCAGCGGCACGGTGATCCGCCAGAACTGCTGCCACCCCCTGGCGCCGTCGAGCGTGGCGGCCTCGTACATGGTCGACGGGATCGCCTGCATCGACGCCAGGAAGATCAGCGCGTGGTAACCGGTCCAGCGCCACACCACCATCGCCGCGATGGCGGTGTGCGAGCTGGCCGTGCCGGCCTGCCAGTCGACGTGCCCGCCGCCGAACCAGCTCAGCGCCCAGTTCACCAGCCCGAAGTCGCGGCCGAAGAGCTGCGCGAAGATGATCGTCACCGCCGCCACCGAGGTGATGTTCGGCAGGATCATCCCCATCCGGAACAGCGTCCGCCCGCGCAGCCCGCGGTTGAGCAGGTGCGCGATGCCGAGCGCGAACAGGATCTGCGGGATGGTGGTCAACAGCCACAGGCTGACCGTGTTCCCCATCGCGTTCCAGAAGTACGGGTCGTGGAACAGCAGCTGCTCGTAGTTGCCGAACCCGATGAACGTCGCGCCCTCGGCGTCGAGCAGGTTGCGCTTCTGCAGCGACACGAAAGCCGTGTACAGCAGCGGGAACAGCCCGAAGACGCCGAAGATCAGGAAGTACGGGCTGATGAAGCCGAACGGCGACAGCTTGACGTCCCACTTGTGCCGCCGGTCGGCCCGGGAGAGCGTCATCACTTGATCTTCGCGACGTCACCGACCAGCTGCTGCCACGCCGCCGCGCCGTCCTGCTTGCCCTGCTCGACGCGCTGCATCGCGTTGCCGAACTCGGTCTGCACGTCGCCGGCCTTCGGGCCCTGGTACTGCGGGTTCAGCTTCTTCGCGGCGTCGGTGAAGAGCTTGCCGACGGGCGCGTTGTTGAAGAACGGGTTGGTGTAGCCGGTGATCTTCGGGTCGGTGTAGAGCGACGGCGTCGAGGGCAGCAGGCCCTGGCTGGTGAAGACCTTCGCCTGCTGCTCGGGCGCGGTCAGCCACGCGGCGAGGTCGGCGGCTTCCTTGGTGTGCTTGCCCTGCTTGGGGATCGTGAGGTACGAGCCGCCCCAGTTGCCACCCCCGCCGGGCACGCTCGCGACGTCCCACTTGCCCGAGGTGTCCGGCGCCTGGTCCTTGATCTTCGTCATCATCCAAGCGGGGCAGGTGACGGTCGCGAACTGGCTCTGCGTGAACCCGGTGTTCCAGGTCGGCGTGCTGTAGAGCAGGCCGGCGGAGAGGTTCGCCTTGACGGCGTCGACGACCTGGTCCCAGCCCGTGCGCAGAGCCGGGTTGCTCGCGACGACGATCTGGTCGCTCTGGTCGTAGTAGCCGACCGGGGCCTGGCCGAAGATCGCGTTGAGCACGGTCGGGCCGCCGTCCATCCACTTGACACCGTTCGGTGCCTTGGCCTGGAAGCGCTTGCCCGCGTCGAAGAACGCCTGCCAGGTGGGCCAGAGCGCGGAGACGGCGTCGCGGTCGGCGGGCAGCTGGGCGGCCTCGAACAGGTCGCGGCGGTAGCAGATGGCCAGGCCGCCGACGTCGGTGCCGTAGCCGATCTGCTGGCCGCCCTTGGCCAGCGAAGCCGACCACTTCCAGCCCAGCCAGCGGTCCTTGAGCTTGTCGCCGCCGACGGTGTTGAGGTCGACGAACTTGTCCGGCGTCGCCTTGAACTGGGCGACGTACCCGGTGTCGATCGCCTCGATGTCCGCGGCGCCGCCACCGGTGGCCAGGTGCGCGGCGAGGCTCTTGTGGTGGTCGGAGTACGACGCGGTCCGCTCGGTGATCTCGATGTCCGGGTGCGCGGCCTGGTACTCCTTGATCAGGTCGGTGTAGCCGAAGTTGCCGAAGAGGCCGAGGCTGAGCTTGACCTTCCCACCGCCGGCGTCACTGCTCCCGCAGGCGCTCAACGCGGTGACCGCGGCCAGGACAGCACCCGCCACGGCGATCAGGCGGGTCCGTCGGATTGTCGTTTTCGGGCGCATGAGATCTCCGTTGTTCTGCGGGCCGGTCGGAAAACGCGGGACCTATGAGAGCGCTCCCAGCGCTCCTTCGTCAAGTAACGAAATAGTAACGCGCTACGGCGTTTACCCAGTCAGAGATCATGTGCTAGGAATGTAACCGGTTACAAGTAGGAGGTCACCATGGTCACGGCCCGCGAGATCGCCCAGCTCTGTGGGGTTTCGGTCGCGACCGTCTCGCGGGTCTTCAACCGCCCCGCCACGGTGAGCGCGACGACGCGCGAAAACGTCGAGCGCGTCGCCCGGGAGCTCGACTTCTCGCCGAACGAGTCGGCGCGGGCGCTGTCACGGCAGCGCTCGGCGATGGTCGGGCTGGTCTGGGACACCGACCACCGGCGGCCCGGCTGGCGGCACCCGTTCCTGCAGGACCTGTTGCTGGGCCTCAAGTCCGCGCTCAGCTCGCACGGCTACCACCTGCTGATGCTCGCGACGAGCGACGACGCCCGCGACCGCAACCCCGGCGTTTCGCTGGCCGACCCGATCGGGTACGTGAGCATGACCCGGCGCCACCACCTGGCCGGGCTGGTGCTGATCGACAGCGGCACCGACGCCGAGGCGTTCACGACGTTCGCCCAGTCCGGGCTGCCGTGCGTCGCGCTCGACGTGCCCCTGTCCGGGCCGCGCGCGACCTACGTGACCTCGGACAACGCCGCGGGCGCCGCGGAAGCCGTCCGGCACCTCGCCGCGCTCGGGCACGACCGGATCGCGACGATCACCGGTCCCCGCGGCAACTCCCCCGCCGCCGCACGCACCGAGGGCTACCGCCGCGGGCTGGCCGAAGCCGGGCTGCCGGCGCGCGAGGACTTCGTGGTCACCGGGGACTTCTACCGCGAAAGCGGGTTCGTCGGGATGCGGCGGCTGCTGGCCCGCAAGGACCCGCCGACGGCGGTGTTCGCGGCCAGCGACGAGATGGCGGTCGGCGCCCTGCTCGCGGCCCGCGCGGCCGGGTTGTCGGTGCCGGCGGACCTGTCGGTGGTCGGCTTCGACGACATCGAGGTGGCGTCCCTGGTCGACCCGGCGCTGACGACGGTGGCCCAGGACAAACCGGGCTTCGGCACCGCGGCGGCGGGTGCGCTGCTGGCGATGATCGACAACGCCGGCGCCCCGGAACCGGTGCGCCTGCCGACGAAACTGGTGGTCCGCGACTCGTGCGGCCCTACGCGGTGATCTTCGCGTCCCAGTCGATGTGGTGCACGTAGACCCAGCCCGGCTTTTCGCCGACGTCCTGCCCCGCGCTCGACGCGACCAGCTTCTCGACGCGCTCGCGGCGAAGTCCTTCGTACGCCGCGAAAGCCGACGCCGGGTCCCGCAGGTCGCGCAGGCACTGCGCGAGCACGACGCTGTCTTCGATCGCCATCGACGCACCCTGCGCGTCGGCCGGGGCCGCGGCGTGCGCGGCGTCGCCGACGAGCACCATGTCCGGCGTCGACCAGATCCGCGTGCTCGGGACGTCGTAGGAGTGACCGCCGAAGACCTCGTCGCCGGTGGCGGCGATGATTTCCGTGCAGGGCAACGGTTCCCCGGCGAACGCCGCGTGCGCGAACTCGCGCCACCCCTCAGGAGTCACCGCCGCGATCGCCTCGCGGGAGCGCTCGGCGTCGGGGATGCGGGCGAACCAGAACGTCGCGCCGTCCGGGGCGGTCGTGAACCCGAAGGCCGCCTTGCTCCCGCGGACCATGCGGTAGATCCCGGCCGCCGACGGCAGCCCGCGCGCCCGCGCGTAACCCCAGACGACGGTCTGGCCGGTGTAGCGCGGGGCGTCGGCGTCCGGGTCGATCAGCTTCCGGACCACCGAGCGCAACCCGTCCGCGCCGACCAACACGTCACCCGTTTCGGTGGTGCCGTCGGCGAACTCGACGGTAACGCCGGTGCCGTCCGGCTTCGCGCCGACCAAGCGCTTGCCGCGTTCGACCGGGACGGCCCGGCGCGCGGCTTCGTCCTGCAGGACGCGGTAGAGCGTCGCGCGGGTCAGCGTGCGCGGTCCGTCGAGGCCTTCGGTGCCGAACTCGCGCCGCCCGACCGTTTCCCCGTTCGGGGCGACGAGCTCGACGCCGTGGGCGGCGAACGAACTGTCGATCACCGGCCGGTCGGCACCGATCGCGCGCAGGGCGTCCATGCCGTTGTGCATGATCGTGAGGAACGCGCCGGCGTCGTCCCCGCCGGCCGGGTAGGCCTCGAAGACCACCGGATCGTGTCCCGCGAGCTTCGCCGCCATCGCCGTGACCGTGCCGGCGATCCCGCCCCCCGCGACCAGTACCCGCACTTCGCATCCCCCCGTGAACTCCGCGTGCCGCCGATCACGACGTTACCGTGACGGCGGCACGCGGCGCTCACTCCTTGGCGCCACTGGTGGCGATGTCGCCGTTGAGGCCGCGCGGGTAGAAACCGCCCGAGGACACCTTGTCCGGGTTGAGGTAGGCGATGTTGAGCACGCGGTCGGCCGAGCGCCCGAACGCGATGCCGTTCGCGTCCGCGGGGACGAGGTTCGCCTTGCCGTCCTTGAGCACGCCTTCGTCGTCGTCGGCC
The DNA here is from genome assembly GCF_040629235.1 of Amycolatopsis sp. NPDC005961. Classification (NCBI taxonomy): domain Bacteria; kingdom Bacillati; phylum Actinomycetota; class Actinomycetes; order Pseudonocardiales; family Pseudonocardiaceae; genus Amycolatopsis; species Amycolatopsis sp. NPDC005961. Next base: position 4,898 of record NZ_JBEXVF010000035.1, read on the forward strand.
TTGCCGTCCAGGCTGTCGCGGGCGTCGGAGATCTTGTTCGTGATGTCGCCGAGGCCGCGTTCGAACAGCTGCCCGCGCACGATGCCCGCGTGGTAGGCCTCGACCGCGAGGATGCCCGCCGCCGCGTCGAGGAACGTCTTGTTGTTCACCAGCGGCGCCGCGCCCTTGTAGGCGGACACGCCGACGTCCTCGAAGAGGAACGCGGCGAGCAGGAAGTTGTTCTCGCTCGCGAACGGGTCGAAGGTCTGGCCTTCCTTGATGACCCCGGCGGCCTGCATGGCGGCGGTGAAGCTGTTCTGGAAGTCGATCTCCGGCTGCGCGACGGCGGCCTTGTCGAGCGCCTTGCGCAGGAACGTCACGTGGGCGACCTCGTCGCCGGCGATCTCCTGGACGATCTGCTTGGTGTGCTCGCTCTTGAACTTGACCGCGTGCCCACCGGAGACCTTGCCCAGGTTGCCGATGCCGTTGACGTACTTCTCGTTCAGCCCGTAGCCGTAGACGGCGAACGAGTACAGGTTCGCCTCGAGGTACTCCAGGTTGAGCGCGAAGTTCAGCACCGCGGCGTCACTGGCGGCGGCGTCCTGCGCGTTCTTCTCCGGGTACTGCGAAGTCGCGCCCGCCGAGCCGAGGCCCAGCGACAGCGCGGTTCCGAGCGCACCGGCTCCCGCGACGCCGAGCCCCGCTGCTCCCGCAGCCTTGAGGAAGCGGCGGCGGTCGGTCGCGTTCTCCGCGCTGCGCTCGACGAGCTGCTGTGTGTAGCGTTTTCCGAACACCGGGGGACGTCCTCTCGTGACGAGTTCGTCCACCTCACCCAACGGTGATACGTACCTGGACGGCCCCCGGCTCGGTCAAATCGGGAAAAAGTTCTTCCCGATTTCGTTTGCCCAGGTCAGGCGCGTTCGGCCGCGGCGAGCCGGACGCACACGGCGAGGGCGCGGACGGCCTCTTCGACGTCGGCGAGCACCGGGAACGTCGGCGCGATGCGGATGACCGCGTCGGCCGGGTCGTCGCCGTGCGGGTGGGTCGCCCCGGCGGGGGTCAGCGCGACACCGGCTTCCTTCGCCAGCCGCACGACCTCCTTCGCGGTGCCTTCGGGCACGGTCAGCGACACGAAGTACCCGCCGGTCGGCTTGGTCCACGTCGCCAGGCCCGAGTCGCCCAGTTCCTCGGTGAGGATGCGGTCGACGGCCTCGAACTTCGGGCCGATGATCTCGGCGTGCTTGCGCATGTGGGCGCGGACGCCGGCCTCGTCCTTGAGGAAGAGGGCGTGGCGCAGCTGGTTGACCTTGTCCGGGCCGATGGTGCGCTTGCCGATGTTGCCGACCCACCAGGCCAGGTTGGCCTCGGAGGCGCCGAAGAAGCCGACGCCGGCACCGGCGTGGGTGATCTTCGAGGTCGAGCCGAAGACGAACACGCGGTCGGCGTTCCCCGCCTCGGTGGCCAGCGCGAGCAGGTCGGCCAGGGCCGGCTCGGCGTCGGTCAGGTGGTGCACGGCGTAGGCGTTGTCCCAGAAGATCCGGAAGTCGGGCGCCGCGGTGGTCATGGTGGCGAACCGCTTGACGACGTCGTCACTGAACGTGACGCCGGTCGGGTTGCTGTACTTCGGCACGCACCAGATGCCCTTGACGGCGGAGTCCTCGGCGACGAGGCGCTCGACGACGTCCATGTCGGGGCCCTGGTCGGTCATCGGCACCGGGACGAGCTCGATGCCGAAGCGCTCGGTGAGCGCGAAGTGGCGGTCGTAGCCCGGGACGGGGGCGAGGAACTTGAGGATGGGCTCGTCGGCCCAGCGGCGCTCGGCGCCGGGGAGCTTGGAGAGGAGGGCCTGGACGACGGCGTCGTGCATCAGCTCGAGGCTCGAGTTGCCGGCGGCGAGCAGCTGCCCGGCCGGGACCTGCAGCGCGCCCGCGAAGATGCGGCGCAGCTCCGGCAGGCCCTTGAGGCCGCCGTAGTTGCGGACGTCGGTGCCGTCCTCGGCCTTGAAGGTGCCGTCGCCGGGGAGGGTCAGCAGGCCGTTCGCGAGGTCGAGCTGCGCCGGGGACGGCTTGCCGCGGGTGATGTCGAGGGAGAGGCCGCGGTCGACCAGGGCCGCGTAGTCGCGGCGGGCCGTGTCGACGTCGACGGAAGCAGTGGTCATGGCGTCAACGCTAAACCCGGCGTCGGTACCATTTCGGGGCGGGTCCTGGCTAGGGTGGTTGGTGTGCACTTGGTAGTCCACGCCGACCAGCGGCAGTTCTCGTTGCGCGACTCCGGTTCCCGGCTGGACGGCAGCGGCTGGACGGCGCTCGCCGTGGAGTTCCACCGGATAGCGTCCGAGCCGGCCGGCCTGGCGATCTCGACGGCGCGCTCGGACCTGGTGGAGTCGTCGATCACGCTGGTTCCTTCGCCACCCCCGCTGGCGGCGGACGCGGAGCACGTCGTGGAAGCGGATCTTCCGGTTCCGAGCGGGAAAGTCGTGATTTCCGGACCCGCGGACTACCCGTCGCAGGAAAAGTTCTTTTCGGTGTTGCCGGGGTTGTACCGGGCGCGGGTGTCGTACGTGCCGGCCGGGCCACCGGTGGCGGAGTGGAACGACCACGAGTTCGGCGAGCATTACCGGTATGTGGTGGAGATGTGGCCGGTGGTGTCGGAGTCGGGCGTCGAGGTGTTGAGGCAGGGCGCCGCGGTCTGGGACGGCTAAAGGGCCGTCAGAGAAGCCAACTTCCAGCGACCGTCGATCCGCTTCGCCGTCACCGCCAGCTGGGCCACGGACGACGACGGCGCTCCCCCGCCCTGCGTCACCGTCTGCTGGTCGAGAAACAAAAGCAGCGAAGCATCATCACCCACCAGAGTCCGCACCCCCACCGCCCGGACCGTCGTCGTCCGCACCAGCTTCTCCGCCGAAGCCCGCGTACGCGCCGAAGCGAACTGATCGCGGTACTGCCCGACGGCAGCCCCCGTCAAGACCTCCGAAGCCGCCCGCTCGGTGCGCGCGAGGTTCGCGTAGTCGTACGAGAACACCGACTTGACCGCGTCACTCACCTCGGACGAAACCGACGCGGTCGCCGCCTGATCCACCAAAGCCGCATTGTCGCCCGGGGACAGCGAAGCCGTCTCGATGCCGAACCACACCGCGCAGCCCAGCGCCACCACCACGACCGCGGCCAGCACTCTCCTCATGAGCCCGCCGCCTGGACGCCCGAGATCTTCCACCCGTCCGGGGAACGCGTGACGTCCACCGTCAACCGGTTCAGGCGGGGAGAAGCCGCCGAACCGCCCGTCGAGACCCGGACGTCCAGGACCGCCAGCAGACGAGCCGACCCGTCGGAAACCTCCGTCACCGCCGCCTGGACCAGCGAAGCGGACGAAACCGTCCTGGCCGTCGTCGCCCGGTCGATCTGGACCTGGCGATCCCCGCTCAGGTCCTTTTCGTACTGACCCGTCGTCGCCGCGATCCAGCGGTCCACGTCCGCGCCCGCCGAGCGGTAGTCGATCGTGTTCAGCGTGACCAGTTCCGGGCCCGCCGCCGCCAGCACGGCGTCGCGATCGCGGCCCCGGGCGAAAGAGTCGTCGGACGCGGCCCGCCACCACGTATAACCGGTCGCCGAAGCGGCCAGCACCGCGAGCACCGCCGCGACGATCAAAACCCTCACGGCGCGCCCAGCAGCTTGCCCAGCCCGCCCGCCGACGGCCCGGTCAGCAGGCTCAGCATCCCGGGCAGCTGCTGCGGAGCGGGCGCCGCCTTCTGCTGGGGCGCGGCCGGGATCGCCGGTGGCTTTCCCGCGTACGGCGCGTTCTGCGACCCGCGCACCCCCGTCGGGCTGCCCGGCGGCTCCGCGCAGTACGCGTTCATGTTCACCGGTGCCTCGGTCTCGTCGTTCGCCGGACGCTGCTTCGTGCCTTCGTAGCCCTTCGTGCACGAAGCCGGGTCGAAGAAGTTCAGCACCACGCCCAGGTGCCCGGTGCCGTCCGGGGACGTCGACGGCGAGAACGCCGAGATGATCGGGTAGGCCACCAGCAGTTCCTCGATGGCGTCCTTGCGCGACGTCGTGATCTGCGCGGTGGTCAGCAGGTTGGCGAGCAGCACGCCCAGGTCGGTCCCGGACGCCGCGAGCACGTCGCTGATCTGGCGGCTCAGCCGCGGCGCCTCCGCGATGACGCGCCGCAGGTCCGGATCGGACGCCTTCAGCTGCCCGGCGATCGTCTTCAGCCCGGAGGCGAAGTCGGTGATGTTCGCCGCCTGCCGCTCCTGCGTGTCCAGCACGATCCGCGAATTCGCCAGCAGGCCTTGCGTTTCCGGCACGTACCGCGTGGCCACCGCGGTCACCGAGCCGGTGCTGTCGAGCAGCTGCTGCAGTTCCGGGCCCGCGCCGGCGAACGCGTTGTACGTCTCGTCGACGACCGTCCGCAGCGACTCCGGGTGCACGCTCGCGACCAGGTCGTCGAGGTGCGTCAGCACGGTGTCCGGCGACGGCGGCAGCGACGTCCGGTCCACCGTGATCACCGACCCGTCCGCCAGGAACGGCCCGCCGTCGTGCTGCGGGAGCAGGTCGACGAACTGCTCCCCCACCGCCGAGCGGTTCGCCACCTGCGCGTGCGCGTCGGCCGGGATGTCCGGGGCGCCGGCGTCGATGTCGAGCGCGACGTCGACGCCGTGCTCGGTCAGCGTCATCCCGGTCACCCGCCCGACCGTGACCCCGCGGTAGGCGACCTCGGAGTTGACGAAGATGCCGCCGGAGTCGGTCAGCTGCGCGGTGACGACGTAGCCGCGGTTGCCGAAGAGCCGGTCCAGCCCGGCGTAGCGGCCGCCCGCGTAGACGACCGAAACGACCGCGATGACGACGAACGCGACCAGCTGGACGCGGACCTTGCGCGTGGTCACCGGCCACCCCCGATCAGGCCGAGCAGCCCGCCCAGCAGGTCGGGACCCGCGCTCTGCGGACCCGGTCCGAGGTCCGGCAGGGGCAGCGGCGGAGCCACGGCCGACGGCTGACCGCCGATCCCCGAAGGCAGCGCGATCGGCGGCTGCGACGAGTTGGTGAAGTTCTGGATCAGCGTGTCCAGGTCGAGGTTCACGTTCGCCTCGACGTTCGCGTAGTCGCCCTTGATCACGTTGCCCGCGTAGTCCGGGAACGGGTACGTGAGCAGGATCTGCAGCGCGTTCGGCAGGTTCGACCCGGCCTCGCCGAGCTTCGTCAGCGTCGGCTGCAGCGCCTTGAGGTTCGCGACCAGCTGGTCACGGCTCTTCGTGACCGTGTCGGTGGCGACGCCGGAGAGCGTGTTCAGCGCGTTCAGCATGCCGACGAGCTGGTCACGCTGGTCGGTGACGATCTTCAGGCCCGGCGCGAGGTTGTCGAGCGCGTTCGACAGGTTCTGCGTCTGGCCCGCCAAGGTGTGCGACAGCTTCCCGAGCCCGTCGATCGCACGCAGGATCTCGGTCCGGTGCCCGTCGAGCTGGGTCGCCAGTTCGTCCACACGCGACAGCAGCGCGCGGATCTCCGGCTCGTTGCCCGACAGCGCGTCGTTCAGCTCGTGGCTGATCTTCTGGATCTGCTCGACGCCGCCGCCGTTGAGCAGCAGCGAGAGCGCGCCGAGCACCTCCTCGACCTCGGGGTTGCGGTTGGTGCGCCCGAGCGGGATCTGCGCGCCGTCGCTCAGTTTCCCGGTCGCCGGTTCGGCCGTGGGCACGCTCAGCTCGACGAACTTTTCGCCCAGCAGCGAAGACTGCTTCAGCTCGGCGTGGGCGTTGGCGGGCAGCGCGATGTCGCCGTTGACGGTCATCGCGACCAGCGCGGACCGCGTATCCGGCGTCAGGCTGATCTTGTCGACCCGCCCGACCGCGACGTCGTTGACCTTGACGCTGGACTGCGGCACCAGGTCGAGCACGTCGGTGAACAACGCCGTGACGTGGTACGGGTGGTCGCCGACGTCGGCGCCGCCCGGCAGCGGGGTGCCGTAGAGGCCGTTGAACCCGCCGTCGCTGCAGGCCGCCAGCACGAGCACACCGGCGAGCACTCCCGCGAGCCGCTTCACTTCGCACCGCCCGCGAGCTGTTCCATGACGTCGACGAGCGGGAGCGGCAACGGCGGGAGGGTGCCGTTCTGCAGCGAGTTGAGCACCTGCGGGATCGTCGGCAGCTTCAGCACGCCGTCGAGCACCGGCGCGAGCTGCTTGCAGATGTTCCCCAGCGTGTCGGGGACTTCCTTCGGCGTGCCCGCGCTGATCAGCCGGCACACGGTGAGGATCGGCGGGTTGGTCAGCTCGTTCAGGTTGTCGCGGACGGCGATGGTGCCCGACGCGGCGTCGTAGGAGTTGATGAAGTTGGTGGCGCCGGTCGGCGCGATGTCGAGCACCTCGGCGAGCGACGCGCGCTGGTCGACCAGCACCTTCGACAGCGACGCCAGCTTGTCCACATTGGACTCCAGGGCGCCTTTGTTGTCGTTGACGAACTGCTGGACGTCGCCGAGCGCCCCGCCGAGCGACTGCAGCGCGGCCCCGACGTCGGACGAATCCGCGGCGAGGAACTGGCTGACGTCGGCGACGCGGCCGTAGAACTCGTTGAGCTGCTGGTCGCTCTGGGCCAGCGCGCCCGTGAACGAGTTGAGGTTCTGCACGGTCGAGAACAGGTCGTCCTTCGAACCATCAAGGGTCTTGGCGAGGTCGGCGAGCCGCCCGACCGTCGAGTTCAGCGAAGCACCATTGCCCTGCAACGTGTTCGCCGCGGTGTCCAGGACACCGGACAGCGCGCCGTCCTTGTTGGCGCCGTTCGGACCCAGCGCCGTCGACAGCTTGTCCAGGCTGGAGTACAGGTCGTCCAGCTCCACCGGCGTCGCCGTGCGGTCCTTCGCGAGCACCGTGCCGGTGGCCAGGACCGGGCCGCTGTCGTAGGCCGGGGTCAGCTGGACGTAGCGGTCGCTGACCAGGCTCGGCGCGACGACGACCGCGCCGACATCGGCCGGCAGCTGCACGTCGTCGACCCGCATGTCCACGCGCACGGCGTCGCCCTGCGGCGTGACGTCGGTGACCCGCCCGACCGGCACGCCGAGCACGCGCACCGACGAACCCGCGTAGAGCCCGACGGTCTTGCCGAAGTACGCCGAGAGCGTCGTGCCGGTGGAAGCGCGAAACACCAGGAAGAGGCCGGCGGTGAGGAGCAGCGCGAGGACGCAGGCGAAGGCCAGCCACGTCACCAGGCTGCGGCCGCGGTAGGTCCGGATGGTCATCGGCCGCCCACCCCCTGGTTCGGCGCCGCGATCGGCGGGGTGCAGCCCTCGGGGTTGATGCGCAGGCCGGCCGCGGTGATCGTCGGCGGCAGCAGCCCGCACAGGTAGCCCTCGAACCAGCGGCCGTTGCCGGTCGCGTTCGCGCCGACGCGGGCGAACGGCGCCATCAGCTGCAGGCTCTTGTCGAGGTTGCCCTGGTTGCGCTGCAGGATGTCGGTCACCTTGCCCAGTTTGTCCAGCGTCGGCTTGAGCTGCGCGCGGTTGTCCGCGACGAGCCCGGACAGCTGCTGCGAAAGCTGCTGGGTGCCGGTGAGCAGCGCGTGGATCGCCGTCTTGCGGTTCTGCAGCTCGGTGAGCAGCAGGTTGCCGTCGCTGATCACGCGTTGCAGCTGGGTGTTGCGGTCCGACAGCGTCTTGGACACCTGGCTCGTGTTCGCCAGCAGCGTGTGCAGGTCGTTGTCGCGGGACGACACCGTCTTGGCCAGCGAAGACAGCCCGTTGAGGGTGTCCTTGAGGTACTGCGGGCTGTCCTTGAGGCTGTCGGAAAGCGCGTTGAAGCTGTCCGCGAGCTGCTTCGTGTCGATGTCGCCGACCGTCGTCGACAGCTGCTCGAAGGCGTCCTGCAGCTGGAACGGCGTGCGTGTGCGGGCCTGCGGGATCGTCGCGTCCGGCTCCTGCGCGCCGCCGCCCTTCGGGTCGAGCGCGAGGTACTTCTCCCCCAGCAGCGTCTTGATCTCGATGGACGCCGTCGTCGCGTCGCCGACCCGGATGTCCTTGACGCGGAAGCGCACGAGCACCTGCTTGCCGGCCAGGGCCACCGACGACACCGTGCCGACCTTGACGCCGGCGACCTCGACCTCGTTGTCCGGCGCCAGCCCGGCGGACTCGCCGAAGTACGCCGAGTACGTCGTGCCGTTGCCGAAGAACGGGAGCTGGTCGGAGAAGTACGTCGTGGCCGTGACGAGCACGATCAGCACGAGCGCGACCGCGCCGACTCCCGCCTGGTTGCGATCCTTCAGCCGCTTCACGGACCACACCTCTCCGCGCGTTGCGTGCCGGGAATGGGAATGATCGGCAGGGTGATGTCGAGCGAGGAAATGCCGATGGTGCCGGTGATCCCGCACAGGTAGTAGTTGAACCAGCTGCCGTAGCTCAGGGTCCGGGTGAACTTCTCCAGGTTGCCCGGCAGCACTTCGAGCAGGTGGTTGAGCAGCACGCCGGAGTCGCCGAGGTTCTGCGACAGCACGCCGAGCTGCGCGACGTCGTCCTTCAGCGCCGGGCGCGCGTCGGCGAGCAGGCCCGTCGTGGACACCGCGAGGTCGCCGAGCGCGCTGACCGCGTCCCCGATCGGCTTGCGCTGCTCGGCCAGGCCGCTGACGAGCTTCTGCGTCTGCTCGATGAGGTCGCCGAGCTGCGGGCCGTGCGCGTTGACCGTGCCGAGCACGGTGTTGAGGTTCGCGATGACCTGCCCGATCACCTGGTCCTTGCTCGCGATCGCCGTGGTGAGCGACGCGGTGTGCTGCAGCAGGCTGGTGATCGTGCCGCCTTCGCCCTGGAAGACGCTGATGATCTCGGCCGAAAGCTGGTTGACGTCCTTGGGGCTCAGGGCCTTGAACAGCGGCTTGAACCCGTTGAACAGCACGGTGAGGTTCAACGCGGGCTTGGTGCGCTCGGGCGGGATCGTGCCGCCGTCGGCCAGCGCGCGATCGCCCGGGACGTCGGTGCCGAGCGCGAGGTAGCGCTGGCCGACGAGGTTGCGGTACTTGATCGTCGCGGTCACCGTCTCGGGCAGCCGGTAGGCGTGCTCGACGTCGAACCGCACCTCGGCGAGGTTCTGCTCGCCTTCGACCACCCCGATCGTGTCGACCTGGCCGACCTTGACCCCGGCGATGCGGACGTCGTCGCCTTCCTTGAGGCCGGACGCGTCGGTGAACTTCGCCAGGTAACCGGACGTCTCGCCGAAGTTGGTGTTCGCGATGGTGGCCGCGAGGACGCCGGTGAACAGCACCGTGACGACGGCGAACACCACGAGCTTGATCAGGGACGGAACGAAGCTCCTCACTTCAGCTCCACCTCCGCCCCGCGGTACAGCGGCCCCACGAGCAGGCCCGCCCAGCCGGGCACGTCGCCGGGCGACGTCCCGAGCGCGGGCGACGCGAGCAGGGCGATCAGCTCGCTTTCGTAGGCCGAGCCGACGATCGAGCCGTCGCCGCCGACGGCACCGCCCCCGGCGGGCAGCTCCCCGGACGGCGACTTCGGCGGCGCGGGCTTGCTGGAACCGTCCTTGATCGCGCCGTCCGGCGGGTACTGCGGCCAGACGCCCGGCTTCGGGACCTGGGGGTAGCAGCGCGGTCCGCGCTTGTCCTCGTACTTCGGCTCGTCGACGCCGGGCAGGTACTTGCCCCGGCTGGCGGCGAACTCGATGGTGACCCGGCTGACCTCGGGGTGCGCGGTGCCCTTGCCGAACGCCAGCTCGGCCGGCCCGACCTCCCCGGCGAGCTGTTCGAGCAGGCACGGGTACTCCGGCGCGTACTTGGCGAGCACGTCCAGCGTCGGCTGGACCGCCGTGGTGAGCCGGATGAGATTGTCCTTGTTGACCTGCAGGAAGCTCGTCAGGTCGACCGAAGCGGCGGTGACGGTGGCGTAGAGGTCGCTCAGCTGCGCGCGCTGGTCGACGATCGTCCGGCTCGTCGTCGTCAGGTCGGACAGCGCCTGCAGCAGGTCCGGGGCGGCCTTGTCGTAGGTGTTCGCGACGTTCGCGAGCCCGGTGATGTCGGCCTTGACGTCCGGCAGCGACGGGTTGAGCTTGCCGAGGTAGTCGCTCAGCTGCACGAGGGTCTGGCCGAGCTGCTTGCCGCGGCCTTCGAGCGCGGTCGACACCGCGGTCAGCGTGCTCGACAGCTTCTCCGGCTGGACCGCCTGCAGCAGCGGCATGACGTCGTCGAGCACCTTCTGCAGCTCGATCGCGGTGCTGCTGCGGTCCTGCGGGATGACGTCGCCCGCCTTGATCGGGCCCTGTGAGCTCTCGGGCAGCTGCAGCGAGACGTACCGCTCGCCGAAGAGCGTCTTGGGCAGCAGGCGAGCCGAGACGTTCCGCGGGATGACGTGCGTCTTGTCCGGGTCGAGCGCCAGCTCCAGCTCTGCGTGGTCGCCCTTCGCCAGCACCGACCGCACCTCGCCGACGAGCATGCCGCGGACCTTGACGTCGCCGCCGGTGCGCAGCTGGCTGCCGACGTGGTCGGTCTCGAGCTTCACCAGCGTCACCGGCGTGAAGGCCTTGTTGTAGACGGCGAGCGTGAACGCGATGAACAGGGCGGCCACGAGCAGGAAGGCCAGCCCCAGCACCTGGTACCGGAGCCGCTGCCCGAGCTCGCGCCTCATCCGGAGATCCTCACCGTGGTGTTCGCGCCCCAGATGGCGAGGGACAAGAAGAAGTCCAGCACCGAGATCAGCACGATCGACGTCCGCACCGCGCGGCCCACCGCCACGCCGACGCCGGCCGGGCCGCCGCTCGCGGTGAAGCCGTAGTAGCAATGGGAAAGGATCACGAGCACGCTGAACACGATCACCTTCCCGAACGACCACAGGACGTCGCCGGGCGGCAAGAAGAGCGTGAAGTAGTGGTCGTAGGTGCCCGCGGACTGGCCGTAGAGCCAGATGGTGATCTGCCGGGACGCGAGGTAGCTCGAGAGCAGGCCGACCGCGTACAGCGGGATCACCGCGGCGACGCCGGCGAGCACCCGGGTCGTCACCAGGTACGGCATGCTCGGCACGCCCATGACTTCCAGCGCGTCGATCTCCTCGGAGATCCGCATCGCGCCGAGCTGCGCGGTGAAGCCGCAGCCGACGGTCGCGGACAGCGCGAGCCCGGCCGAGAGCGGCGCGACCTCGCGCGTGTTGAAGTAGGCGGAGATGAACCCGGTCAGAGCGGCGGTGCCCAGCTGGTTCAGCGCGGAATAGCCCTGCAAGCCGACGATGAGGCCGGTGAACAGCGTCATCCCGATCATCACGCCGAGCGTGCCGCCGATGACGGCGAGGCCGCCGGTGCCGAAGCAGACTTCGGTGAGCAGCCGCAGCGTTTCCCGGCTGTAGCGGCGGATCGTGCGCGGCGACCAGGCGAGCGCCTTCGCGGCGAAGGCGAGCTGCTTGCCGAGGCCTTCCAGGCTCTGGCCCGGGCGCGCGATGTACTCGAGCGTCCGGTCGGTGGTGTCGAGGGGTTCCGCCGTCATCACATGGCCTTCGGCGGGACGATCCGCAGGTAGATCGCGGTCAGCACGACGTTGATGAGGAACAGCAGCAGGAACGTGATGACGACGGCCTGGTTGACGGCGTCGCCGACGCCCTTGGGCCCGGGCGGCGGGTTCAGCCCGCGGAACGCCGCGACGACCCCGGCGACGAAGCCGTACAGCAGCGCCTTGATCTCGCTGACCCAGAGGTCCGGCACCTGGGCCAGCGCGTTGAAGCTGGCCAGGTACGCGCCGGGCGTACCGCCTTGGAGGACCACGTTGAAGAAGTAGCCGCCGAGCACGCCGACGACGCTGACCAAGCCGTTGAGCAGCACCGAAACGACCATCGCGGCGAGCACGCGCGGCACGATGAGGCGCTGGATCGGGTTGACGCCGAGGACCTCCATGGCGTCGATCTCTTCGCGGATCTTGCGCGCGCCGATGTCCGCGCAGACCGCGCTGCCGCCGGCGCCCGCGACCAGCAACGCCGTGATCAGCGGGCTGGCCTGCTGGACGATGGCGAGCGCGCTGGCCGCGCCGGTGAACGACTGCGCGCCGATCTGCGCGGTCAGCGAGCCGAGCTGCAGCGCGATCACCGCGCCGAACGGGATGGCGACGAGCGCGGTCGGCAGGATCGTGACGCTGGCGAAGAACCAGCACTGCTGGATCCACTCGCGGGTCTGGAAGGGGCGCTTGAAGATCGCGCGCAGGACCTCCCACGAGAGCGTCGCGAGGCGCCCGACCTGGGTCAGGGCCGCGGTGCCCGGGAGCGTGCCCGTGCTCTCGCTCACCACACCTCCCAGTAGGTCGTCGCTGACCTCCGAGTGTTCTCCATACCCGGTGCCCGATTTTCGTTAGCGGTGTTAACTGATCACGTCAGAAACTCAGGTTGAGCGCGTGCGACGCCGTGGCGCCGCCGTCCGCGATGAACTCCGCTCCCGTGCAGTACGCGCTTTCGTCGCTGGCCAGGAACAGCACCAGCTTCGCGACGTCCTCGGGCTGCCCGACGCGGCCGAGCGCGACCTTCTTCCCGACGTACGACATGTCGACTTTCTGCCCGCCCGCGGCGGTCTCGACCATCTGCGTGTCGATCGCGCCGGGGTGGACCGAGTTGACGCGGATGTGCTTCTTCCCGAGCTCCATCGCGGCGACCTTGGTCATCCCGCGGATGGCGAACTTGCTCGCGGTGTACGCGACGAGGTAGGGCATCCCGGCCAGACCCTCCACAGAGGACACGTTGACGATGGAGCCACCGCCGGCGGCGGTCATCGGTTCAACGACCGAGCGCATCCCGAGAAACGCCCCGATCTGGTTCACCCGGATGACGCGTTCGTAATCGGCCAGCTTCGTCTTGCCCAGTTCCGAGAAATGGAGGATGCCCGCGTTGTTGACCAGCACGTTCGGCGCGCCGAACTCCGTGGTCACGCGGTCGAGGGCGGTGACCCAGCCGTCTTCGTCGCCGACGTCGAGGTGCTGGTAGGCGGCCTGCTCCCCCAGTTCGGCGGCGAGCTGCTTGCCCTCGTCGTCCAGGATGTCGGCGATCAGCACCTTCGCGCCCTCGGCGACGAACGCGCGCGCGGCGGCCGCGCCCTGGCCGCGCGCGGCGCCGGTGATCAGGGCGATCTTCCCGTCCAGCCTCATGACTCTCCCAGGATCTCGGTGGCGGCGAACATCCGGCCGGGGTCACGGTCGGCGAAGAAGGAGCTGACCGACGTCTCCAGCTCGTCGAGGGACCAGCGCTGCTCGATCCGCGGCGCCCCGACCAGCGACACCGCGCCGCCGTGGACGATGAACACCTGGCCGTTGACGTGCTCGGCCGCGGGCGAAGCGAGATAGGCGACGAAAGGGGCGACGTGCTCGACCGAGAGCGGGTCGGCGCCCTCGGCGGGAGCCGCGCCGAACACGCCCTCGGTCATCGCCGTCCGGGCACGCGGGCAGATCGCGTTGGCGCGGACGCCGTACTTGGCCAGGCCGCGGGCGGCCGACATGGTGAGCGCGGTGATGCCTGCCTTAGCAGCGGCGTAGTTGGGCTGACCGGGCGAGCCGATGAGGAACGCCTCGGACGCGGTGTTGACCAACCGGCCGTACACCGGCTGTCCGTCCGCTTTGGACTTGTCGCGCCAGTACTTCGTGGCGTTGCGGGACAACAGGAAGTGGCCGCGCAGGTGGACGCGGAGCACGGTGTCCCACTCGTCGTCGGACATCGAGAAGAGCATCTTGTCGCGCAGCACGCCCGCGTTGTTCACGACGATGTCGAGCCCGCCGAAGTCGAGCGCGGCGGCCACGAGCGCGTCCGCGGTGGCCCGCTCCCCCACGTCGCCGGCGACCGCCACGGCCCGGCCACCAGCGGCTTCGATCTCTTCGACGACGTCCTTCGCTTCGGTGACGTCGTTGACGACGACCGTGGCGCCCCGGGCCGCCAGGGCGAGCGCTTCGGCCCGTCCCAGTCCCGCGGCGGCGCCGGTGACGATCGCTGTCCTGCCGGTCAGGCTCACGCGCGGCCTCCTCGTCGAGTCCTGTGACCGGGCCTACACTAGAATCTGTTCTCGCTCTTCGCAAGGGGTTCAGTGAACAGTGCTAACTAGCGATGAACAGGGCGTTCTTTGGGCACCCTTTGACCGCATCTGTAACTCGTTCTACTCGATCGGCAGGCACCGGGCCCGGCTGGATGACGAGTTCTTCGTCGTCGTCGAGGTCGAAGACGTCCGGCGCGAACCCCAAGCACACCGCGTTCGCCTCGCAGAGCGAACGATCGACGCCGATCTCCATGCTTCCTCCGCCGCGTGAGTCCTGGTACAACTAGAACAGGTTCTACTATAACGCCGGATCGAGGTGACGGGTGCGGATCGACTACACACCGGAGCAGCGGGCACTGGCCGCGGAGCTCCGGGAGTACTTCGCCGAGCTGATGACACCGGAGCGTCGGGCCGGCCTCCGCGGCGCCGAGTACGGCGACGGCGTGGCGTACAAGGAGATCGTCCGCCAGCTGGGCAAGGACGGCTGGCTGGCGCTCGGCTGGCCGGAGGAGTACGGCGGGCAGGGCCGGCCGATGCTCGACCAGCTCATCTTCACCGACGAGGCGGCCGTCGCCGGGGTGCCGGTCCCGTTCCTCACGGTGAACACCGTCGGGCCGACCATCATGCGCTACGGCACCGACGAGCAGAAGGCGTTCTACCTGCCGAAGATCGCCGCCGGCGAGCTGCACTTCTCGATCGGCTACTCCGAACCGGAGGCCGGCACCGACCTGGCGTCGCTGCGGACGCGCGCGGTGCGCGACGGCGACGAGTACGTCGTCACCGGGCAGAAGATGTGGACCAGCCTGATCGAGCACGCCGACTACGTGTGGCTCGCGGTCCGGACCGATCCCGAGGCGAAGAAGCACCGCGGGCTGTCGATCCTGATCGTGCCGACGTCGGCTCCCGGGTTTTCGTGGACCAAGGTGCACACCGTCGCGGGCGCGGGCACCAGCGCGACGTACTACGACAACGTGCGCGTGCCCGTGTCCGCGCGCGTCGCCGAGGAGAACGCGGGCTGGCCGCTGATCACCAACCAGCTCAACCACGAGCGCGTCGCGCTGACGTCGTCGGCGCCCGTCCGCAAGGCTCTCGCCGACGTGCTGGCGTGGGCGAAGGAGACCGGCGCCATCGACCAGGAATGGGTGCGGCTGCACCTCGCGCGGGTGCACGCCGGCGCGGAGTACCTGAAGTTGCGGAACTGGCGGATCGCCTGGGCGGCCGCGGCGAGCGAGCTCGGACCGGCCGAGGCGTCGGCGACGAAGGTGTACGGCACGGAGTTCGCGATCGAGGCCTACCGCCTGCTGATGGAGGTGCTGGGCGCGGCCGCCGTCGTCCGCGACGGCTCGCCGGGCGCGCTGCTGGCCGGGCGGATCGAGCGGCTGCACCGGTCGGCGCTGATCCTCACCTTCGGCGGCGGCACCAACGAGATCCAGCGGGACATGATCGCCGCGACCGCCCTCGGCCTGCCCGTCACGCGCTAGGAGCGTCTCATGGACTTCACCCCCTCCGAGGCGTCGGCCGACCTGGCCGCGCTGACCCGGCGGATCGTCACCGACAAGGCCACGCACGACCCGCACGGCACCGGCGGCTTCGACGCTCCACTGTGGACAGCCCTGGGCCAGGCGGGCGTCCTCGACGCGGCGCTGCCGTCGTCGCTCGGCGGCGGCGGGTTCGGCCTGCTGGAGCAGTGCGCGGTGCTCACCGAGATCGGCCGCGCGGTGGCCCCGGTCCCCTACCTGCCGTCGATCACGATGGCGGCGTCGGCGCTGGCGGAGTTCGGTACGCCGGAGCTGGTGGACCGCTGGGTGCTGCCGGTGTTGCGGGGAGAACGCGTTCTAGCGGTGGCGCTGTCCGGTTTCACCGCTTCGGACGGCGTGCTGTCGGGCTCGCAGACCGCGGTGCACTTCGGCGCGTTCGCCCACGGCTTCCTCGTGGCGGCGTCCGGCGAGGTCTTCCTGGTCGACGCGGCGGCGCCGGGCGTCTCGGTCCGGCCCCAGCAGACGGTCGACCACGCGGACGCTTGCCTGCTCGAACTGTCCGATGTTCCGGGGGTTTCGCTGGGCGACATCGGCGAATGGCTGCGCCTGCGCGGGACGGCCGGGGTGTGCGCGCAGCAGCTCGGCGTGGTCGAGCGGGCCCTGGAGCTGACGGCGGCGTACGCGGCGGAGCGGAAGCAGTTCGACCACGTGATCGGCGGGTTCCAGGCGGTCCGCCAGCGCCTCGCGGACGCGTACGTCGACGTCGAGGCGGTCCGGCTGACGTCCCTGCAGGCGGCCTGGCGGCTGGCGTCGGACCTCCCGTCGGCGGAAGCGGTGGCGACGGCCAAGTTCTGGGCGGCGGAGGCGGGCCACCGCGTGGCCCACACGACGGTCCACGTCCACGGCGGCGTCGGCATCGACGTGGACCACGAGGTCCACCGCTACTTCACGGCGGCGAAGCGCCTGGAGTTCCTGCTGGGCCCGGCCACCCCGCAGCTCCAGGCCCTGGGCACCGAACTGGCAGCCGACGCCTGACCGCCAACCCGCGTACCCGGACAGTCGGCCGACCCCTGCCGCGAGCTAGCTCGAAGCCGCGTAGGTCCAGAACTCGCGCATCAGCCGGGTCGGTTCCGGGCTCGTCATCTCGACCTGCGTCAGCAGGATCGTGACCGTGCCCGTCGCCGGGAGCAGGTGCCAGGCCGTTCCCGCGCCGCCGACCCAGCCGTAGCGGCCCGGGACCTCCCACGGCTGCGTCGCCTCGACGTCGACCGAGCCGCCGTACCCCCAGCCTTGGCCGTGCAGGAACACCCGCCCGGCCTCGCGCTGGGCCGGCGTCAGGTGGTCGGCCGTCATCCGGTGCACCGACTCCGCCGTGAGCAGCCGGTGGTCGCCGGCCGTACCCCCGTCCAGCAGGAAACGCGCGAACGCGAGCAGGTCGTCGGCCGTGGACACCAGGCCCCCCGCGCCGGACGGGAACGGCGGCGCCGCGCTCCAGCGCCCCTCCGGCGAGTCGATCAGCCGCAGCCCCGCCCCGCTCGGCCGGTACGCGCTGGTGAACCGGCCCAGCGCCGCGGTCGGCACGGCGAACCCGGTGTCGGCCATGCCCAGCGGCTCGAACAGCCGCTCCGCCAGGAACTCCGGCAGCGGCCGGCCCGACACCCGCGCGATCAGCACGCCCTGCAGGTCCGAACCGGTGTCGTAGAGCCACGCCTCCCCCGGCTGGTGCAGCAGCGGGACCTGCGCCAGCGCGGCCGTCCACTCGTCCGGCGCCAGGGCCCGCGGTGCCGCCGCCGGATAGCCGAGCACCTGCAGCAGCAGGTCGACCGCGGGGAGCGTCATGTCCGCCGCGAGGCCGTACCCGCAGCGGAACGTCAGCAGGTCGGCCACCGTGATCGGGCGGACGGCGGGCACGACGTCGTCGATCGGCCCGGCCGGCGTCCGCACGACCACCGGCGACGCCAGCTCCGGCAGCCACCGCGCGATCGGGTCGTCGAGGGCGAGCTCGCCGTCGTCGACGAGCAGCAGCACCGCCGCGGCGACGATCGGCTTGGTCAGCGACGCGATGCGGAACAGCGAGTCGCGCGCCATCGGCACGGTGCCCTCGGCGTCAGCCGAGCCCACGGCCGCCACTTCGACCAGGTCGCCCTGCGCGACCAGGGCCACCGCGCCGGGCAGGTCCGTGGCGTACTGCTTCAGCAGTTGGGTCAGCAAGGTTCAGTCCAGGGGGTTGATGGCACGCAGGCGCCGCGGGCCGGTGTCGGGCCGCGACGGCGGTGGCCCCAGCACGAGACGGGCGTTGGCGACGAAGGCGCCGTCGGGCGACGCGAGGATCGGGTCCAGCACCAGGGACCGCACCTCCGGGTTGTCCTCGGCGAGCGCGGCGACGCGCAGCACCATGTCCTGCAGGGCGGCGAGGTCGGCGGGCTCGTCACCGCGGTAGCCGGTGAGCAGCGGCGCCGTCCGCGGCTCGCGCAGCAGCGTGGCCGCGTCGACGTCGGTGAGCGGCACCGCCCGGTAGGCGCGGTCGCCCAGCAACGTGCTGACCAGCCCGGACAGCCCGAACGACACGAGCGTGCCGAACGACGGGTCGTCCTGCAGCCCGATCACGCACGACAGGCCCTTCGGCGCCATCCGCTGGACGTACACGTCGTCGTCATCGGAGATCTCGCGCAGCGTTTCGTAGGCGGTGCGCACCGAGTCCGCCGATGCCAGGTCGAGCCGCACCCCGGCCAGGTCGGGCCGGCCGCGCAGCCGCTCGTCGACGGCCTTCAACGTCACCGGGTAGCCCAGCTCGGCCGCCGCCGCGACGGCTTCGTCCACTGTGGACGCGACGCGGAACGGGACGACGTCGATGCCGTAGCAGCCCAGCAACCGCACGACGTCGGTGTCCGACAGCAGCGTCGTCCGGCCGTCCTCGCCTTCGAGGAGTTCGCGGACGATCACCTGCGCCTGTTCGGTGTGGATCCCCGGCGGCGTCACGAGCGTGCCCTGCGGGCGCTGCCGCCAGGCCGCGTACCGGACGATCCGGGCGAGCGCGTTCACCGCGCGTTCCGGGCTCGGGTACGACGGGATCGACCCGCGCGTCGGCACGCCGTCGTCCGTCGACACAGCCAGTTCGCGCGGCACGCCTTCGGCGGCGAGGAACGTCGAGACGATCGGCTTGTGCTGGCCCAGTTCGACCACGGTTTCGCGCAGGGTGCGCGCGTACGCCGTGCCGGGGATGGCCACCGGCGGCGCGAACACCACGACCAGCGCGTCGGCGTCCGGCGAGGTGAGGGCCTCGCCGACCGCCTTGGCGAAGTCGTCCGGCCCGGCTTGCGGGCCGACGTCCACCGGGTCGAACGCCAGCCGCAGGCCCTGCATCCGCGCGGTGTCGGCGGCCAGCAGCCCGATCGCGCTGGAGTTGCCGACGATCCCGATCCGCGGCCCGGCGGGCAGCGGCTGGTGGGCGAACACGAGCGCGGTGTCGAACAGCTGCGCCAGCGAGTCGACCCGGACGACGCCGGCCTGCTCGAACAGGGCCTGGACGCTGGCTTCGTCGATCTCCGTCGACGTCGCGGCCAGCTGCGGGCGCACCGCGTGCCGCCCCGACTTCACCGCGACGATCGGCTTCGTCCGCGCCAGTCGCCTGGCCAGCCGCGCGAACTTGCGCGGGTTGCCGAAGGACTCGAGGTACAGCAGGACGAGGTCGGTGTCCGGGTCGGTTTCCCAGTACTGCAGCAGGTCGTTGCCCGAGACGTCGGCGCGGTTGCCCGCGGAGACGAACGTCGACAGCCCGAGGCCGCGCGACTCGGCGTCGGCGAGGATCGCGGTCCCCAGCGCGCCGGACTGGCAGAAGAATCCGGTGCGCCCGCGGACGGGCAGGCGCGGGGCGAGGGTGGCGTTGAGCCGGACGCCGGGTGCGGTGTTCAGCACGCCGAGCGCGTTCGGGCCGACGACGCGCATGCCGTGCGCCCGCGCCTCGCCGACCAGCCGCAGCTCGGCGTGCAGGCCGTGCGGCCCGGCTTCGGCGAAGCCGCTGGACAGGATCAGCAGCGTCTTGACGCCCTTCGCGAGGCAAGCGTCCAAAACGGACTCGACGGACTCGGCGGGCACCGCGACGACGGCCAGGTCGACCGAGTCCGGGATGTCCAGCACCGACGGGTAGGCGCGGACACCGCGGACCGAGCGGTGCTCCGGGTTGACCGGGTAGACGGTGCCGGTGAACGCGGCGGCGAGGAGGGTCGCGAAGGCGACGTGGCCGACCTTGCCCGGCTCGGCGGACGCGCCGATCACCGCGACCGACGTGGGGTGCAGCAGGTTGTGCACGCTGCGCGCCTCGGCGGCCTGTTCCCGGGAGCGCGCGACCGCGAGGGACTCCTCGGTCGGGTCGATGTCGAACTCCAGGTGCAGCACGCCTTCCTCGAACTCGCGGCTGACCTGGTAGCCGGCGTCACGGAAGACCCGCACCATCGCGGCGTTCTCGGCGAGGACCTCGGCGACGAACCGCCGCAGCCCGCACTCCGCCGCGGCCGCGGCGAGGTGTTCCAGCAGGATCGAACCGAGGCCACGGCCCTGGTGCGCGTCGCTGACGACGAAGGCCACCTCGGCCGACGGCCCGTGGTCGAGCCGTTCGTACCGGCCGACCGCGACGATGTCGTCGCCCAGGAAAGCGGCGAACGCGACCCGGTCGTGGTGGTCGACGGTGGAGAACCGCTTCAGGTCCTTCTCGGGGATCCGCGGGTAGGCGCCGAAGTAGCGGAAGTAGCGGGTGCGCTCGGACAGCTTGCCGTGGAAGGCGACGAGGCCGTCGGCATCGGTGGGGACGACCGGGCGCAGGTGGACGGTGCCGCCGTCGGACAGCACGACGTCGGCTTCCCAGTCGCGGGGGTAGTCGAAGGGGTCCCGGCCGGCCATCGTCAGTCCCTGGGGTCGTCCGGGTCGAGCCCGTGCAAGGGGAAGACGGCCCGGCGGGTGTCCCGGACGGCGACGTCGACCGGGTCGTCCTCGCCGTCGCCCCACGGCTTGAACTCGGTTTCGCGGTCGTCGGTCATCGCTCGCGGCAGCTCGGCGTTCGGAGCGGCCTTGGTGACCGTTTCGACCCAGCCCGGTGGCAGCGGCGTCGCCGGGGCGACATCCCGGTCCAGGACGGTGGCGATCAGGTGCGTCCACGACCGCGGGACGACCCGGATCAGCTGGTACCCGCCCCCGCCGACGGCGATCCACTTGCCGCCCGCGTACGTCTCGGCGAGGTCGCGGAGGGTGGCGTAGATGGTGCGGTGCCCGTCGACGGACAGCGAGAGGTCGGCCAGCGGATCTTCCTCGTGCGAGTCGACACCGCACTGGGTGAACAGCAGCTGCGGCTCGAAGTCGGCGAGCAGGGAGGGGACGACGGCGTTGAAGGCACGCAGCCAGCCGGGATCCCGGGTCCGCGGCGGCAGCGGCACGTTGACCGAGGTCCCGTCGGCCTTCCCGCGGCCGGTTTCGGCGGAGTAGCCGGTGCCCGGCCAGAGCGTGAAGGGGTGCTGGTGCATGGAGATGGTGAGGACGCGGGGGTCGTCGTAGAAGGCGGCCTGGACGCCGTCGCCGTGGTGGACGTCGGTGTCGATGTAGGCGATGCGCTCGAAGCCGTGGTCGAGCAGCCACGAGATGGCGACGGCGCAGTCGTTGTAGACGCAGAACCCGGACGCCTGGTCGCGCATGGCGTGGTGCAGGCCACCGGCGATGTTGACGGCCCGGGTGGCCTCGCCTTCGGCGATCTTCCGGGCGGCGAGCAGCGTCGAGCCGACGACGAGGGCGGAGGCGTCGTGCATGTCGGAGAAGACGGGGTTGTCGGAGGTCCCGAGCCCATGCCCCACATCCCACCCGACGAGCGGCGCCTCCCGCACGGCGGCGATGTATTCGGGGGCGTGGATCCGGAGCAGCTCCTCGTCCCCGGCCCCGGAGGGGATGAGGAGCGGAACGTCGTCGAGCACGCCGAGCTCGGTGGCCAGCCGGACGGTCAGCTCCAGCCGGACGGGGTTGAACGGATGGTCCCCGCCCAGGTCATAACCGAGAAGGGCGGAGTCCCAAACAACAGCCGGCGACATGCGGTCGACTGTAGTGCCGATCGCGCCGGTCCGTGGACTCGGAAGTGCCGTGGCCCGGTTCGCGCGCTTCGCCAGACCCGCCGGGCGCGAACAGGCGATGCCGGAGTCGCGGTCGCGGGTGACACCCCGCCGCGCCCTGGCCGCTCTCACCCCTGTGTGGGTCGCGCACAGTGCCCCCGCCAGCGCCGGCGGGGGCTCGTCGCAGCAGAGTGCCTGTCGCCGTCGGCCAGGTCAGCCCGGGAGGGGGCCCGTCGCGGCGGGGCGTTCGGGGTCTCGGGACCAGTGGGACCACGAGCCCGCGTAGAGCCCCGCGCCCGGGTGGCCGGCCAGCTCCAGTGCCAGCACCACCGAACTCGCCGTCACGCCCGAGCCGCAGTACGCGCCGACCGGCTCGCCCGGGCGCAGGCCCAGGTCCGCGAACCGGGCGGCCAGCTGGTCGGGCGCGCGCCAGTGGCCGGCGTCGTCCGTGTGGGCCGCGAACGGTGCGTTCACCGCTCCCGGGATGTGGCCGGCGCGCGGGTCGACCGGCTCGGTCTCGCCCGTGTAGCGGGGCGTGGCGCGGGCGTCGAGCAGCAGGCCGTCCCGGGCCAGCGCCGCCGCTTCGTCCGCGTCGAGCACCGGCATGCCGCCCGGACGGACCGTGAGGTCGCCCGGCTCCGGCCGCGGCTCCTCCGTGCTCACCGGGTGGCCGCCGGCGGTCCACGCAGCGTAACCACCGTCGAGCACCGCCACCTCGTCGTGGCCGGCCCAGCGCAGCAGCCACCACGCCCGCGCGGCGACCGAGCCGTCGGCGTCGTCGTAGACCACCACCGGCGCGCCCGTCCGCACCCCGGCCGCGCGCAGGTCGCGCTGCAGGGCGGCCGGGTCGGGCAGCGGGTGCCGGCCGCCCTCGCCCGGCTCGCCCGCGAGCACGTTGTCGAGGTCGGTGAACACCGCGCCCGGCACGTGGCCTTCGCGGTGGGAATCGGCGCCGGGCGGGCCGGCGAGCCGCCAGCGGACGTCGAGGACGACGGGCCGGTCCCCGGCCGGGCCGGCCAGCGCGGCGGCGAGGTCGGTGGTGCTGATCAGCGGACGCATGCCTCCCATCTTCCAGCGGCCGCCCACCCGGCCGCGCCGGGGTGCGGACATATCCGTCACGGGCGAGTCGTTATCTCCAAGGCCCGCCGCTGCTGTCGGGGTCAACGACTACGATGAGCAACGCGGACGAAGGGGACAGCGTGAACGATCTCATCGACACCACCGAGATGTACTTGCGTACGATCTACGAACTCGAAGAAGAAGGTGTCGTCCCGCTGCGCGCCCGCATCGCCGAGCGCCTGCAGCAGAGCGGCCCGACCGTGAGCCAGACCGTCGCCCGCATGGAGCGCGACGGGCTGGTCGTGGTGGCCGACGACCGGCACCTCCAGCTGACCGACCACGGCCGCGAACTGGCCATCGCCGTCATGCGCAAGCACCGCCTGGCCGAGCGCCTCCTCGTCGACGTCATCGGGCTCGAGTGGGAACACGTGCACAACGAGGCGTGCCGGTGGGAGCACGTGATGAGCGAGGCCGTCGAGCGCAAGCTGGTCAAGCTGCTCGACCACCCGACCACCTCCCCCTACGGCAACCCGATCCCCGGTCTGGACAAGCTGGGCGACGGCGACCCGGCCCCGCCCGCCGAGGCCGACCTCGTCCGGCTCGACGAGTTCGCCCGCACCGGCGGCGGCCGCGTCGAGATCCGGCGCATCGCCGAGCACGTCCAGCTGGACGAGTCGCTGATGACCGAGCTCAAGTCCGTCGGCATCGTGCCGGGCGGCACGGTCACCATCGGCCGGGCCAACGGCGGCACCGTCGAGGTCACCGGCGGGGACACCACCGCCCAGGTCGCCAGCTCCGCGCTGCACGCCGTCCTGGCGCTGGCCAGGTGAGCCCGGCCTCGGAGGCCGCGGCGGCGTTCCGCACGGTGCACGGCGGCGAGCCCGCCGGCGTGTGGTCCGCGCCGGGGCGCGTCAACCTGATCGGCGAGCACACCGACTACAACGACGGCTTCGTCCTGCCGTTCGCCCTGCCGCACCGCCTGGCCGCGGCGGCGTCCCCCCGCGAGGACGGCGTCCTGTCCGTGGCCACCCTGGGCGACGACGGCCAGCTCCAGCGCTCCGGCGACCTCAAGATCACCGACCTGGCGCCGGGCACCGTCGACGGGTGGGCCGCGTACCCGGCGGGGGTCGCCTGGGTACTGCGCGACCAGGGCTTTTCGGCCGGCGCGGACGTCGTCATCGCCGGGGACGTGCCTTCGGGGGCGGGGCTGTCCTCCTCCCACGCGCTCGAGTGCGCGGTGTCCCTGGCGTTGCTGGGCCTGGCCGGGCTGGAGCTGGGCGCGCCCGGCGACCGCGTCCCGACGCGGCCCGAGGTCGCGCGGTGGGTCCAGCGTTCGGAGAACGACTTCGTCGGCGCGCCCACCGGCCTGCTCGACCAGACGGCCTCCCTCTGCTGCACCGAGTCCCACGTGCTGTTCCTCGACGTCCGGTCGGGTGAGCAGGAGCAGGTGCCGTTCGGCCTGGCCGACGCCGGGCTGCAGGTGCTGATCATGGACACCCGCACGAAGCACTCGCACGCCGAGGGCGGGTACGGCGAGCGCCGCCGCGGCACCGAGCGGGCCGCCGAGCTGCTCGGCGTCAAGGCGCTGCGCGACATCACCGTCGAGGGGCTCTCCGCGGCCCTCGACCGGCTGCCCGAAGACCTGGTGCCGCTCGTCCGGCACGTCGTCACCGAGAACCAGCGGGTCCTCGAAGTGGTCGAGCTGCTGCGCGCGGGCCGGCTGGCCGACATCGGCCCGTACCTGGACGCCTCGCACGTCAGCATGCGCGACGACTACCGGATCTCCACGGCCGAGCTGGACCTCGCGGTCGACTCGGCGCGGGCGGCCGGCGCCCTCGGATCGCGGATGACCGGCGGCGGTTTCGGCGGCTCGGCGATCGCGCTGGTCCGCGACGCCGACCTGGACGGGGTCAAGGCGGCCGTCGAAGCGGCGTACGAGAAGGCCGGCTACCGGCGGCCGCGGATGTTCACCGCGGTGCCCTCCCGCGGCGCCGGGCGCGACGAGCTCTGAGGCCGCGCGGGTCCGTGCGGGGCAACCCCCGCGCGGACCCGCGCGTCGCCATGGGGGAAGACTGAGGCTTGTTCGGGCCGGCCCGTCGCGCCCCGCGTGCGGAGCGCCGGTCGGCACGAATGGCAGGCGACGGGCGACGGCTGGACAAGCCTCACCGTGGCGGACAGTCACCCTCGGCAGGAAGGCCTGGAAGTGTCGGAGCAGAGCAACGCCCTGAAGCTGGTCGTCACGGGCGGAGCCGGGTATGTCGGCAGTGTCTGCGCCGCCCGGCTGATCGAGGCCGGGCACCAGGTCACGGTCGTCGACGACCTGTCCACCGGGCACGCCGACGCCGTCCACCCGGACGCGCGGTTCGTCGAGGGCGACGCGGCGGAGGTGGCGGGCAGCCTGCTGCGCGAGGGCTTCGACGGCGTGCTGCACTTCGCGGCCAAGTCGCTGGTCGGCGAGTCGATGACAGAGCCGGCGAAGTACTGGGAAGGCAACGTCGTCACGTCGCTGCGGCTGCTCGAGGCCATGCGCGAGCACGGCACGCCGCGCCTGGTGTTCTCCTCGACCGCGGCGACCTACGGCGAGCCGGAGCAGTCGCCGATCCCGGAGTCCGCGCCGGCCCGGCCGACCAACACCTACGGCGCGACGAAGCTGGCCATCGACCACGCGATCACCAGCTTCGCCGTCGCGCACGGGCTGGCGGCGGTGAGCCTGCGGTACTTCAACGTCGCGGGCGCGTACGGCGCGTACGGGGAGCGCCACACCACGGAAACCCATCTGATTCCCCTCGTCCTCCAGGTCGCCACGGGCGACCGCGAACAGATCAAGATCTTCGGCGACGACTACCCGACGCCGGACCACACAGCGATCCGCGACTACATCCACGTCGCCGACCTCGCCGACGCGCACCTGCTGGCGCTGAAGCACGCCACGGCGGGTGCGCACCGCATCTACAACCTGGGCAGTGGCACGGGGTTCTCCGTTCTCGAGGTGATCGAGGCGTGCCGCGAGGTGACGGGCCACCCGATCCCGGCCGAGGTGGCACCGCGGCGGGCGGGCGATCCGTCGGTCCTCGTGGCGGCCAGTGACCGGGCACGGGAAGAGCTGGGCTGGAAGCCGGAGCGGACCGAGCTGACCGGGATCGTGCGGGACGCCTGGGAGTTCACTCAGGCTCGGTAGGGCTGAGGTTGGCGGGGCTTGGTCGGCTGCGCGCTTGTGCAGTGGCCGGCAAGCCCTGAGCGATCCCGCGGGCGAGCCCGGGCAATGCCGGACCGGAAGCCTTCGCGCCGACCGGGATCGTGCGCGACGCTTGAAAGCTCACCCAAGCCCGGCACAGCTAAGGCGGCCTGGGCACTTGGCGACCGCCGCCCCACGCAGCGGCCAGCGAACCCGACCGATCCCCCGGGCCAGCACCGGCATCGCCCGACAGGAAACCGCAATCCGCCCAAGCTGACCGGAAGTGCGCCCAACACCTGGAGTTCACCCGGTCCAAAGGGCTGAGGCGACCGGGACGCTTGGAAGGCCGCCCCCACCACGCAGCGGTCGACAAGCTTGAGCAATCCCGCGCGCGAACGCGGGACCGGAAGCCTTCGCCCGCCCGAACCGACCAGGATCGAGCGCGATGCCCAGCACGTCACCCTGGCCCGGCACCCAAGCGGAACCCACGCCGACCTTCACCCCGGCTCCGGCGCCGCTCAAGGCATTGCTCGTGAGTCCTCCGGACCTCCGCACGCGGCCCCCAGTGGCAGACACACGCCGGGCTCGGTGAAGTCCGTGGGATCCAAGCCAAAGCCGGACAACCCGGTCGGGTCCGCCGCCAGTGCCAGGCCCAGCAGCTGTTGCGGCGACATGCCGTGGTTCAGCACCGTCCACAACAGCCTGGCCAGTACGTGGTTCGGTCTCGCCTCCAGCGCGTTCTCCAAGGCCATGCCCGCGAACGTGCCGTCGCCGCGCATGAAGGCCGTGTAGCCCAGCAGGGCCGCCGCTTCCGCGCGTTCCGGCGCTGGGAGCTCCTGGACGAGCGTCAGCCACAGGCGTTCCGCCTCGCGCGCGGCCGGGGCGTGGGGTGGGACCGCCATCGCCAGGCACACGTCCCGGATTTCCGAGACCTTCAGTGCGTTCGCCAGCAGGACCGCTTCCTCGTCCGTCGGCGGCTCCGAGCCGCGCCGCTGACGCTCGAACGCCGCTCGGATCACCGAGGCCGCGTCGGACACGCACGTCGCGTCGGGCCAGGGCAAGGACGGCGTCATCGCCCTGGCCCGACGCGCGAGGGCTTCCGGGGAACGCGGAGCCAGCAACGCCTCCAGCTCGTGGCGGCTGTCGAACGCCACCGAGCCGCTTTCCGTCGCCATCGCCGCCATCACGGTCGCTCGGGGGTCCGGCAGCTTGCCGCCGCAGTCCGGGTCCGTGTAGCAGCCCCACGGCGCGCCTTCGGCGATGTCCGCCACCCACATCGCGTGCAGCACCGGGAGGCCGACCTCGCCGAGGGCGTCCGCCAGCAGCTCGACGAAGCCTGCGTGGGGTGGTGGGCTGCCGGGTCTTCGGCGGCCGCCGAGCACCACCACTGTCACGCCCGTGTGCTGGACGAGGGCGAACCGGGGGGCGAGGGCCCGGGCCTGCCGGGCGTCGTCCTCCGGGTGGGGGAGGTCGCCGCGCAGCACCAGGCCGAGGCGGTCGCCCCGGTGCCCGAGCAGGACGACGGAGTTCGCGGGCCGGAAACCGACCAGGTAAGGGAGCGCGGCCAGCAGCTGCGCGGAGCTTCGGAGGTCGACCGGCGGGCGGCCGGTCGGGGTGGCAGTGGTCATGCCTCCACTTTGGGGCCGGCCGGGGCCGGTGGGGGCGGTGGCGGCAAATCTGTGGATGGGCGGGGCCGATGTGGACGGAACCGGCCGGGAGCCGGCCGGGCGGCGGGTTCTTGTCGGTGGGGCGGGCTATGCTGCCCGGCCCCACCGACCGGTCCGGCTCAGCCGCAGTGCTCGAACCCGCTTTCGTAGGTGTTGCTGCCGACCGAGCCGCCCCACTTCACGCAGGTGGCTCCGGCCGCCTTCTTCACCGGCCCGGCGTAGTAGGTGAAGCTGCCGGAGTCGGTCACCCGCGCCGAACCCTGGACCTCGAGGAACGCCGAGACCGGGCTCGCCGTGCCGAGCGACGTCGCCTTCAGCGTCGTCACGCAGTTCGCCGCGGTCGAGGCGTTGTACAGCAGGTACGTCGTGCCGGACGAACCCGCCAGCGCCTGCTGGTCGACGACGGAGAAGCCCGAACCGCAGACCTCTTCGGCCGAGTACGGGTTGCCGCCGCAGTTGTTCTTGCTCGTGAAGTCCGTGTGCCCGTAGTACGGCACGGCGACGCCGTTCAGCTTCGCCTTCTGCACGACACCGTTCAGCCGCTCTTCGAAGTGCAGGTGCGGTCCGGTGACCCCGCCGGTCGCGCCCGCCTTGCCCAGCTCCTTGCCGCCGGCGACCGACTGCCCGACCGAGACCTCCTGGGCCGACAGGTGCGCGTACCGGGTGCGCCAGCCGCTGCCGTGGTCGACCTCGACCCACTTGCCGTAGCTCGTGCTGCCCTCGTCGGCCACCCGCGTCACCGTGCCGGACGCCGCGGCGAGCACCGGCATGCCCGTGATGCCCGACTTCTGGAAGTCGACCGAGTACTCCGGGCTGTGGCCGCTGAACGTCGCCGCGGTCACCGTGACCCCGCACTTGAAGGGCACCTGGAAGTTCGGCGCGGCGGACGCGGTCGCCTGCCCGGCGAGGGTGAGGCCGAGCGCGGGCAGCGCCGCGGCGGCGGCGAACACGGCGAGCCGTCGCAACCTGGACATGGGGGAACCTCCTGACGAACGGGACATCTCGACACCACACAGCGAAGCTCCTGTCGGTACATTTTCCGTACAAGCACCCGCGGAGGACACCCGGATGACGCCCCGACGAGCCAAGTTCCCCTCAGCACAGGGCTGGCTGCGCTGGGCGCTCATCGCGGTGCCGATGGTCACCGCGATGCCTCGCGCGCACGCGCTCGCCTGGGTGCTGATCGTGGTCACCCTCGCCCTGTCGATCCCGATGCCGTGGATCCAGGACCTCGGCGCCCGGACACCGTCGGCGGTCTTGGCGCTCGCCGTGATCGCGTCCGCGGGTGCGCTGTGGGTGGTCCTGCCCGGCAGCTGGGCGTCGGTGGCGATGTTCAGCACGACGTTCTTCGTGGTGCTGCGGCAGTCCCCGGTGCCGATCGTGCTGGCGGTCGCGCTGAACGCCGCGCTGATCACCGCGGTCTGGGTGATCCGCCAGGATCCCTGGGAAAGTGCCTTGTCGACGTACGCGGTCCTCGCCGTGATCACGCTGATGGGGCTGAACCGGCGGACCCGGCTGGCCCGGATCGAGCAGACCGAGCTGGCACTGGCCCGCGCGCAGACGGCGACCGAGGAGCACGCCCGCGCGGCGGCGCTGGCCGAACGCGCCCGCATCGCCCGCGAGCTGCACGACGTCCTCGCGCACTCGCTGGCCGGCCTGTCCCTCAACCTGCAGGGCGCGCGGCTCATGCTGGTGCGCGACGGGGCGAGCCCGGACGCCGTCGCCCAGGTCGAACGGGCCCAGAAGCTGGCGTCGGAAGGCCTCGCCGAGGCACGCAAGGCCGTCGCGGCCCTGCGGGAGGACGCCGTCCCGGTCGAACGCACGATCGCGGACCTGCTCGCCGCCTACCGGCTCGACAGCGGGGCCCGCGCGGACCTGACGGTCGAGGGCGAGCCGCGCGAGCTCGACCCGGCGGTCGGTACCGCCCTGGTCCGCGCGGTGCAGGAAGCGCTGGTCAACACCCGCAAGCACGCGACGAAGGCCGAGGTCGACGTCACCCTGGACTACAGCGCGGGCAGCGTCGCGCTGACCGTCGCCGACCGGCAGGGCAGGCGTCCGCCGGACGCACCGGCGGCAGGCTACGGTTTGCGCGGGATGAGCGAACGGGTCGCGCTGCTCGACGGGCGGCTCGAGAGCGGGCCGGGGGAGGACGGATGGCGGATTCACCTGACGGTGCCGGCGTGACGCTGCGCGTCGTGCTGGCCGACGACCAGGCGGTCGTCCGGGAAGGCCTGGTCACGCTGCTCGGGCTGCTCCCGGGCGTCGAGGTGGTCGGCGCCGCCGCCGACGGCCTGGCCGCCCTCGAGCTGGTGGCCGAGCACCACCCCGACGTCGTGCTCGTGGACCTGCGGATGCCGCGCTGCGACGGCGTCGAGACCACCGAGCGGATCCGCGCCGAGCACCCGGGCACCGAGGTCGTCGTGCTGACCACGTACGCCGACGACGAGTCGCTGCTGGCCGCGTTGCGCGCCGGCGCCCGCGGTTTCCTCACGAAGGACGCCGACGCCGAGGCGATCGCCAGGGCGCTGCGCTCGGCGGCCGCCGGACAGTCCACAGTGGATGGCGAGCTGCAGCGGCGGCTCGTCGAGGCCGCCACCCGCAGCACACCCACGCGGGTCAAGGAGATCGAAGGCCTGACCGCCCGCGAGATCGAGGTGCTGCGGCTGATCGCGGCGGGCCTGTCGAACACGGAGATCGCGCGCACGCTCGTGGTGAGCGAAGCGACCGTGAAGACCCACGTGAACCACCTGTTCACCAAGGCGCGGCTGCGGGACCGCGCGCAGGCCGTCGCCTTCGCCTACCGGACGGGCATCGCGGACTGACTCACCTCGCGGGCGGGATGTTCGCGTTGTGGTGGAACACGTTCCGCGGGTCGTAGTCCGCCTTGATCCGGGCGAGCCGTTCGTACTCCCCAGAACTCGCGCACCCACGCGCGGTCCGCGGCGAACGGCTCCGGTTCGGTCGCGAGCGAGTCGATGTTGATCAGGATGCTCTCCCGCCGCGGGCCGCCGAACGCCGTCGCGTCGTCGTCGACCTCCGTGAAGGCGCCGCGCATCGAGAAGGTCGGCATGATCGACATCGGTGAGGTCTTGCGCGGCAGGGCGTAGCCGGGCCGGAAGTGGTGACGCTCGGGGACGAACGGCGCCGGCGGCGCGTTGAGCCCGGCGACGAGCGCGCCCATCTCGCCGGGCAACGTCGCGAGGGTGCAGCCGGAACTCGAACTCGGTGACGACCCCGAAGTTGCCCCCACCTCCGCACAGCGCCCAGAACAGGTCGGGGTGCTCCTCGGCGGACGCGCGCAGGACGTCGCCGCCGGCCGTGACGACCTCGGCCGAGAGCAGGTTGTCGCAGGACAGGCCGTGCTTCCCGGTGAGCCGGCCGAAGCCGCCGCCGAGGGTCAGGCCGTCGACGCCGGTGTGGCTGATCGTGCCGCCCGGCACCGCGAGCGCGTGCTCCTGCGTGGCGGCGTCGAGCTGGGCCCACGTCGCGCCGCCGCCGCAGCGCGCGGTGCGGCCGGCGGGGTCGACGCTGATCGCGTCGAGGGAGCTCAGGTCGAGCACGAGGCCGCCGTCCACGACGGCCGGACCGCCGTGGTTGTGCCCGGCGGTCGAGGTCATGGCGAGTCCTCTCACAGCGGATCGAACGCACACAAGTCGCCTGACCTGCGAAGATCGTTACCGTCAGCGATCGTCACCACGGTCGGTGAGCAGCAGTCGCTGGGTGAATCCCGCCGCCGCGAGCCGGCCGAATGCCCGCTCGACCACGGGCGGGACGACCTGCGGGACCACGAAGCCGCGCGCGGCGTACTCGGTGATCCGCTGCGTCTCGCCGACGAGCATGCTGATCACGCGGTCGGCGTCCTCCTCGCCGCTGAGGTGGTCTTCGAACGACGCCGCTTTCGACGCGCACACGATGTCGATGCCGGGCCAGAGCCGCTTCGCCGTGGCGTAGGCCCGTCGCTGCTGGTACGGCCGCGTCACCAGCGTCACCGACCGGATCTCCCGCTCGGCGAGCAGCTTGCGGGTGAACACGATGTTCTCCCCCGTGTTGCGCGCCGCGGGTTCGACCAGGATCGCCTCGTCGGGCACGCCGAGCTCCAGCGCGATCTCGCGGTAGTGGACCGCTTCGCCGCGCGGGAAGCGCTCCACCGTCGTCGGCGCGTTGGCCCCGGTGAACACCACGAGCGGGAACCGTCCGGCGTGGAACAGCTCCGCCGCGTGGACGGCGACGCCGGGATCGCGGCTGCCCAGCCCGATCCCGGCGTCGGACCGCCGGGGCTCGTGCCGCAGGTCGTGGTAGTCCCACAACGTGCGGACGTCGGCGTCCAGGTACTCCGGCAGCATCAGCCGAACGCGGCTCGCAGGGCCGGCTTCCCGCCCGTGACCGGGAGCGTCACCGACGTCTTGGTCAGGTCGAGCGCCAGTCCCGCGCCCGGCTTCGGCCGCAGCGTGTAGTCGTGGTCGCTGGACGCCAGCAGGAACTCCAGCCGGTGGCCCGCCGCGAGGATGTAGTCCTTCGGCATCAGCTCGACGCCGATCCGGTAGGTCTGCCCGGGCGTGATCGGCTCGGTCCGGGCCGGCGACGTGCGGTTCTGCGGGTCGGTCCAGCCGCGGCTGATGATGTGGGATGTGCCGTCGGCGGCGCGGTCGAGCAGGATCACCGAAACGTTCGCCGCGGGCCGGTCGAACGCCAGCGCCAGGTCGGCCCGGACGGTGCCCGAGAGACGTACGGACTGCTTCGCCGCCGAAGTGGCGTACAGCAGCCGGTTGCCCGACGACGCCAGGCCAGCCAGCTGCTCGACCGTCTTCGACGAGTCGTCGGCGAGCGTTTCGACGGCCGCCGTGCCCGGCACCGGGTTGCGCGTGTCGATGGCGCCCTTCGACCGGCCGCCCGGCCACGGGTACACGCGGACGTCGGCGGTGCCCGGCGCCGGCCAGTCGGCCTCGTCGGTCCACGACAGGTCTTCGCGCTGGATCGTCGCCTTCGGCTCGTTCTGGATGCCGTTGTCGATCCCGTAGAGGTAGTGCGACATCCACTTGTTCAGCGTCGTGAGCCAGACGTCGCGCCGCAGCGAGTACGGGTCGGCGTGGCCGGACTGGTGCAGCCAGATCTTGTGCTCGACCCCGTGCGCCTTCAGCGCTTCGTACCACTCGGCGACCTGGTCGGTCTTGACGTTCCAGTCGTTGAGGCCGTGCACCGCGAGGACCGACGCGTGGACCTTCGCGACGTCGTTGCGGTAGTTGCGGACGTCCCAGAACGGCGTGTAGTCGCCGGTGACGCGGTCCTGGTCGCGGGTGAGCCCGTCGATCACCGCGCGGCAGACCTGCCGGTCCGCGCGGGTGTAGACGTACTCGGCGAGCACGTCGGCGTCCTCGCCCTGGTAGCCGCCGGCGGCCACGACGGCGCCGTCGTTGCGGTAGTACTGGTACCAGCTGGAGATGGCGGCGATCGGCACGATCGTCTCGAGGCCTTCGACGCCGGTGCTCGCGACGGCGTTGGGCAGCGTCCCGTTGTAGGACACGCCCATCATGCCGGTCTTGCCGGTGCTCCAGTCCGCCTTCGCCGCGGCGCCGGCGGCGTCACGGGCGGGTGTGCGGCCGTTGAGCCAGTCGACGACCGAGCGGGCGCCGATCGTCTCGTTGACGTCACCCGTGGTCGGGCAGCCGGTCGAGAGGCCGCTGCCGAGCGATTCGCCGTACACGACGGCGAAGCCGCGCGCGGTGAAGTAGTCCTGGTAGCGCCAGGTGATCGGGGCGGCCGGGCCGACCCCGTGCGCGGCGACGCGCGGGCCTTCGGCTTCGCGGGCGTACCCGGGCGCGGACAGTTCGACGTCGACGTCGTGGTTGGCGACGTCGTTGCCGCCGGCGTAGTACGGGCTCGCCTGGTAGACGACGGGGACCTTCAGGCCCTGCTGCGTCGCGCGCGGGCGCACGACCTGGGCGTGGACGAGGTCGTCCGTCCCGTCGTGGTCGCTGTCGACGGGCGCGGTGACCCAGACGTCCTCGCGGACGACGTCGGCCGGGTCGAACACGGGCTGCGCCTGGCCGCCGGTGAAGACCGGGCCGGGTGGATCGGCGGCTTCGGCGGTGACCGCCGTGAGCGGCAGGGTGGCCAGTGCGAGGAGCAGGACTGCGGTTCGTGCGGCTTTCACTCAAACCCCCAAGCCGGGCGAAGCGGACGACTGTCGAGACTTCCGCCCCGGCCTCGGGAGTGTCAAGAGACTAACGTCGGGGGCATGCCGACCGTGGAAGCGCCGATCGCCGCCGTGACCGTCTACCCGCAGCAGGCCCGGATCACCCGCCGGGGCAAGGCACCGCTCGACGGCGGGCCGCGCCTGACCTTCGCCGGGCTGCCGCCGGGCCTCGACCCGGCGTCCGTGCGCGTCACCGGCACCGGTCCCGCGCTGATCACCGGCGTCGACGTGCGCACCGAACAGCACGCGACGCCGGCCGACGCCGCGTTGCGCGCTTTGGTGGAGCAGCGGCGCGCGGACCAGGCGACGCTCGACGGCGTCGTGGACGACGAAGCGGCCGAAACCATGAAGGTGGATTTGCTGACTTCGCTCGCGAAGCGCAGCGGCGGCAGCTTCGCGAAGGCGCTGGCGGCCGGAACCGCCGAGCCGTCGCGCGTCGCCGAGGTGACCGACGCGCTGAGTGCGCGGCTGGCGTCGGCGTTGAAGGCCCGGCGGGTGTTGAGCGAGCGGATCACCCGGCTGCGGGAAGACCTCGCCGCCTTGGATCGGCGGATCGAGTCCCACCGCGCCCAGTCCTATCAGGACAGTACGACGGTCGTCGTGGAGCTGGAGATCGCGGATCCGTCGGGGTCGGCCGAGCTGGAACTGTCCTATGTGGTCCACGGTGCGAGCTGGCAGCCGGGCTACGACGTCCGCGTCCGCGACACTTCCGTCACCGTGGTGTCGTACGGCTTGGTCAGCCAGTACACGGGCGAGGACTGGCCGGAGTGCGAACTGGCCCTGTCGACGGCGCGGCCGGCGATTTCGGTGGTCGTGCCGGAACTTTCGCCGTGGTACCTGGACCGCGTCCACCCGGTCCCGGCGACCCCCGCGGCGGCGTACGGCGGTTCGGGCGGCGGGATCCCGGAGGGTTCGCGAATGCGGTTCGCGGCGGCTTCCGCTGCTCCGATGGCGCCGAAGTTCGCCGCGGTCGAGCAGGGGACGACGGCGGTGACGTACCGGCCGTCGCGTCCGGTGGCGGTGCCTTCCGGGGCCGAGGGGCATCGGACGACGTTGGCCGAGCTTTCGCTGACGGCGGTTTTGGGTTACGTGACGGCACCGCTGTTGGCCGAAGAGGCTTATCTGCGGGCAACGGTCGTCAATACGTCTTCGTTCGCGTTGCGGCCCGGGCGCGCTTCGGTTTTCCACGACACCGAGTTCGTCGGGACGACGACGTTGGACGCGTGGGCGCCCGGGGAGGAACTGGAGCTGGCGTTGGGGGTGGACGACCGGATCCGGGTCGAGCGGGAGCTGGTTCGGCGAACGGCGTCGAAGGCGACTTTGTCGGGGCAGAAGCGGCGTGAGGCGGAGTACCGGATTTCCGTCACGAACCACGGGCCGCGCTCGGCCGAGGTCACGGTGCTTGATCAGGCACCGGTTTCCCGGGACGACACGATCACGGTGCGGGATGTGAAGACTTCGCCGGAGCCGGTGGAGACGTCGGCGCTGGGTGAGCTCACGTGGAAGCTGACGCTGGGGGCGGGCGAGAGCAAGACGGTGACGTTGTCCTACCGGGTGGATGTCGCGAAGGGCGTGGAACTCTCCGGCTGGCGCGAGTAGCCCGGACCGATCCCGATTCCCGGAAAGCCGAAACAACGGGCCGGAAAACGCTACGATGCGCGACGCCGGGAGAGCGGCGGAATCGACGATCGGAGTCAGGGTGAAAACGGGGGCGGACGCCGCGCGAGCGGAGATCGTCGAGTTCTGGCGCACCGTGGAAATGTTCAGCCCGCAGACGGTGGACAAAGTCAACCGGGAGAAGGCGGTGTTCGGCCTCCGTCCGGGCCAGCCGTTGCCGTGGGACCCCGAGCACGACCTCGCACGCCGGAAACTGCTCCCGCACCAGGCCTGGCGACACGTCGTCTATCTGGGTGTCTACCGCCTCGACGAGGTGTTCGAGGCATTGGCGCGCGTCTTCGAACCGGACAAGGACAGCTACGACGAGCGCCCCACGGGGGACAG
Organism: Amycolatopsis sp. NPDC005961; assembly: GCF_040629235.1. Classification (NCBI taxonomy): domain Bacteria; kingdom Bacillati; phylum Actinomycetota; class Actinomycetes; order Pseudonocardiales; family Pseudonocardiaceae; genus Amycolatopsis; species Amycolatopsis sp. NPDC005961. Next base: position 40,501 of record NZ_JBEXVF010000035.1, read on the forward strand.
CGCGCTCGCCGCCTTCGTCGTGAACGAAGACGGATGTGCCCTGCTCGACTCCGAAGTCCTGTCCTGCTGCGCGTGGGCGACCGGTCAGGTCGTACGCGATCACCGCTGCGAGCCGGACTGGCCGGCGCTCTTCCAGGACGACCTGCTCCGCTTCTCCGGCGCGTGGCGGGATCTGGTGACCGACGAGCTGCACGTGGAGGGCGAAGCCCTGCAGTACGTCCCGCAGGTGCTCGACCACGAAGCGCTCACCGAATGCCTGGCCGCCGCGGTCGCCGCCGCCGGAACGGCCGGGACGCTGTCCAGCCCGGAGATCCGGATCAGCAGCCAGATCGTCGCCCGGCGCAAGGCGGACGACGTGGCCGGTCACGACTTCCTCAACAGCTTCATCTTGGACGACCTCGACCACGTCTCCCGCCGCGTGGCCGAAGGCCACTTCGGCGCCGCGCTGCACGATTACCTGCTGCCGCACGCCGCATTGCGCACGGCCGAGCGCGTCGACGTGCGCACCAATCCCGACGTCGTGCTGGCCGCGACGGCCCCCGACGCCGTGCCGGACGGCCGCTGGCCGAGCAAACCGGAGCACGCGCTCGCGCTCAACCAGCAGCTGGCGGTGAGCACGGCGCTGCGGACGGCGGACGAGGGTGGCGTGATGGGCGTCAACGGCCCACCCGGCACCGGCAAGACCACGATGCTGCGCGACCTCATCGCGGGTCTGGTGGTGCGACGCGCCCACGAGCTGGCCGCGCTGCCCGAGCCCGGCGACGCCTTCACCGGCCGGAAATCGACGTGGCGCACCGGGGACCGCAAACGGGCGCTGTCCCACTGGCGTCCGGAACTCACCGGCTTCGAGATCGTCGTCGCCTCGGCGAACAACGGCGCCGTGCAGAACGTCACCGACGAGATCCCGGCCGCGTCCGCCATCGACGAGAACTGGGCGGACCGGGCGGCCGCCGTCGACTACTTCCCCGCCATCGCCACCGCGTTGCTCGCACCGGACCCCGAGGCCGACCCGCGGAAGCCGCACGACGCGCCGTCCGACCACCCGGCTTGGGCGCTGATGGCGGCTCGGCTGGGGAACAAGGGCAACCGCGGCCGGTTCGTCAGCACGTTCTGGTACCACACTCCGGACGACCCCGAAGCGGACGACGCGTGGTACGGCCTGCTGTCCGTGCTCAAGGGTTACGAGCAGGAAATACCCGAGCAGTCCTGGTCCGCGGCCGTCCGCGAGTTCCGGGCCGTCGAAGCCCGCGTCGCCGCCGGCCGGGCCGAACGCGCGGAGTTCCACCAAGCCGGGCAACGCCTTCCGCGGTTGCGGAAGAGCGTGGTCCGCCGGCAGGAAGACGTGTCGGCCGCGGACACGCGAGTGGCGAAAGCGGAAGCCCGGCGCACAGCAGCCATCGGCGAGGAGAAAACCCGGGCCACCGAGGCACTCGGCATTGCTCGAACCCGCCAAGCCGAGCTCGAGGAACTGGCCCGTGACCGCGTCGTCCACGCGGAACGGTTCGTCGAGGCGCGCCGATCGGACCTCGAGCGCATCGGCACGGCCGGTCTCGCCGAAGCCGAACGGACCGTGCGGACACGACGAGCCGAGCTGGACGGCCGGGAGCGGGCCCTCGTCGCCCACCGGTCGGCCCTGCCCGGGACCTGGGACCAGCTGCGGACACTGGGGCGTGCGCGCAAGCGATGGTCCTGGCACCACGACCGGCTGGTCAACCAGGAAGACGCGGCCAGGCAGGAGCTGGCGGCGGCGCAGCGGAGTCGCGAGGCCGTCCAGTGGGAGGTCACCACCGCTCAGCGCGCGTTCGACGACGCGGTTCGCGAGCTGAGCGAGGCGCGCGCCACGCTGACCGCCGGCATCCCCCTGCCGGACGTCGACCACCGACCGCTGGTCGCGGCCCGCCGGGAGGTGGCGCTCGCCGATCAGGAGCTGTCCGCCGGGCTCCAGGCCCGGGCTGAGGCACAGCAGCGCCTGCAGGCCGACGAGCGCGAGCTTTCCGCGAGCACCGATCTGATCGAGAAAGCGAAGATCGCGCTCGGTCCGCACTTCCCCGATGACACCTGGTGGGAGGATCGCGAACGCCGGGAGTCGAGCGCACTGTGGACCGACGCCGGCTGGAACACCACGCGAAGCGAGCTGCTGTTCGCCGCTTTGGCACTGCACAAGGCATTCATGCGGCACGCGGCCACCAAGGTGCGGCAAAACCTCCAGGCCGCCATGGACGTTCTCAGCGGCGACGCACCTCGTGACGCGCCGGCCGAGGCGATCCGGGTCGCGTGGCAGAGTCTGTTCTTCGTGGTCCCGGTCGTTTCGACGACCTTCGCGTCCTACGCGCGCCTGTTCGGCCGTCTCGGCAAGGAGGCCTTGGGCTGGCTCCTCATCGACGAAGCCGGACAGGCGACGCCGCAGAACGCGGTCGGCGCCCTGTGGCGGACGCGCCGCGCACTCGTCGTCGGCGACCCCCTCCAGCTGGAGCCGATCACCACGTTGCCCTTCCGCGCCGAGCAGGCGATCCGCACCGAACTGGGCGTCGACGAGCAGTGGCTGACCAGCCAGACGTCGGTCCAGCGCCTGGCCGACCGGCTCACCAGGCTGGGCACCCCGCTGCGTGACGACGAGGGCGAGACGTGGGTCGGGGTCCCGTTGACCGTGCACCGGCGGTGCGACCAGCCGATGTTCCACATCGTCAACACGGTCGCCTACGACGGTCTCATGATCGACGGTACCTCGCCGGCCTTGGGCCGGAAGTTCGCCGAATCCTATCCGGATCTCCCGGCGTCGAAGTGGATCGACGTGACCGGCGACAGTGCGCGGGGACACTGGATCCCCGACGAGGGCCGTCAGCTCGATCGCATCCTCGAAACGTTGACGCGGCTGGACTTCGACATGTCCGAGGTCATGGTGATCGGCCCGTTCCGGGACATCGCCCGCCAGGTCGCCATGCGCGCCGGCCGTCACCGGGGGCTGGTGGCCGGAACGGTGCACACCGCCCAGGGCAAGCAGGCCGACATCGTGATCCTGGTTCTCGGCAGTGCGCCCGACCGGCCGGGCGCCCGCAACTGGGCTTCGAGCAAACCCAACCTGCTCAACGTCGCCGTGAGCCGCGCCAAGCGACGGCTCTACGTGATCGGCGATCACCGGGAATGGGCGCGGTGGCGGTATTTCAAGACGCTGGCCGCGCACTTGCCCCATTCCGCACCGGTCGGGCGGTAACGTCCGGTCCGCGACGCACCGCGGGCGCTCACCCGGCATCGGGTGAGCGCCCGCGTTCGTCCGTCGTGACCGGACGTCAGCCCTGGGAGATGTAGGCCTCCAGTTGTTCCTGGCTCTGCTCCAGCTGCTCCATCCGGTTCTTCACCACGTCCCCGATGGAAATGATCCCCGCGAGGCGGCCGTCGGCCAGTACCGGGACGTGGCGGATGCGGCGCTGGGTCATCAGGACCGACAGCTGGTCCACCGAATCATCCGGCGAACAACTCGCCACCAGCTTCGTCATGATCTCCGACACCGGCCCGTCCAGCAGGCCCGGACCATGCTCGTTCAGGCGCCGGACCACGTCTCGTTCCGACACGATCCCCGCTATCGATCCGTCCGGGGCGACGACCACCATCGCGCCCACGTTGTTTTCGGCCAGGCCGGCCAGCAGCGCGGTCACCGTGGTCTCCGGGGTGACCGTTGCGACCGCCGACCCCTTCTTGCGCAGCAGATCCGCAATCCGCATGGCGATCCTTCCCGTCGGTGAGCTGGATCACCACAGGGTAAGGGCACCGGGACGTGCGCGAAAGTCCGGCAAACGGGGCGAATTCGTGGTATGAAAAAGTTTCAGCCGAGACGTTCGGCCAGGCCGTCCAAGGCCAGGCGGATGCCGGCCGCGTAGTCGTCGTCGCACAGGGCGTCCAGCCGGCGCCGGGCCAGTTCCAGCTGCTCGCGCGCCGCCGCGAGATCACCCAGTTTGCGGTAGTCCTCGCCCAGGTTGAGGTGCAGCGACGGGTAGAACCCGCGCACGGCCAGCGACGAGTGGTATTCCTGGGCCCGCGAGTCGGTCAGCGAGTCCGCCGCCGCCAGCGCGCGCAGGTCCCACTCCAGCTCCTCCGCCGGGTCGTCGCAGACGTCGGCCAGGTGGTGTGCCAGCGCGACGCGGTGCAGCGGGTCGCCGTCCGGCCCGATCGACGCCCACAGCTCCGTGAAGGTCGCGTACGCGCCCGCGCGGTCGCCGCCGATGTGCTGCCGCAGGCCGGCGTCGATCGCCACCATCACGTCGTCGGTCATGCCGCTCCCTCGTCCGCCAGCGCCCGCAGCCGGGCCAGCCCCGGGCCGATCCGCTCGGCCGCGACCGCACCGTAGCCGAACACGAGCCCGTGCCGCCGCTCCCCCACGGCGAAGTCCCCCAGCGAATACAGCCGGACGCCGTCGCGGCGCGCGCGACGGACCAAAGGCGACAGATCCACCGGAGCGGACGCACTCAGGTGCAAACCCGCGGAAGACGGCAGCGGCGTCAGGAAATCGAAGTCCCGGAGGAACGACGACAGCAGCTCGTGCCGTTCGCGGTAGACCTTCCGCATCCGCCGGACGTGCCGCGCGAAGCCGCCCTCGGCCATGAACGCCGCCAGCGCCGCCTGCTCGACGTTCGGCGCGTGCCAGTCGGTCAGGTACCGGGCCTTCACCAGCGACGGCACGAGCGACGGCGGCGCGACCAGGAAGCCCAGCCGCAGCGCCGGGGAAAGCACCTTCGAAAACGAACCGACGTACACGACCCGGCCACGGGAATCCAAGCTGTGCAACGGTTCCAGCGGCCGGCCGGTGTAGCGGAACTCGGTGTCGTAGTCGTCCTCGACGAGCACGGCGTCGTTCCGCTCGGCCCAGTCCAGCAGCTCGAGCCGCCGCTCCAGCGACATCGACAACCCCAGCGGGTACTGGTGCGACGGCGTCACGTACACCAGCCGCGTCCCGGCCGGGATGGCGCGGACGACGATCCCGGACGCGTCCACCGGCACCGGCGCGACCCGCACGCCGCGCGCGGCCAGCACCAGCCGCGGCGGCGGGTAACCGGGATCCTCGACGGCGGCCACGTCCCCGGCGCGCAGCAGCACGCGCCCGACCAGGTCGGTCGTCTGCTGGGCCCCGGCGGTGACGACGACCTGGGCCGCGCTCGCGCGCACGTCGCGCGACACCCCGATGTGCCGCGCGATCTCGGCGCGCAACGCGAGGAGACCCTGCGGGTCGCCGTAGGTCATCAGGTCGGCCTGGCCCGCGCGCAGCCGCTGCGTGACGAGCCGCCGCCACGTGTCGAACGGGAACCGCGTCAGGTCCGGGACGCCGGGCCGGAAGTCGAACTCCGGCGCCGGGGCGAACGGCGCGGGCGGCGACGGCACCGCGTCCCACTCCGGCAGCGGCCGCACCCCCGAAACCGAGGACGGCGCGGGCCGGGTCAGCGACGAGGCCGTGACGAACGTGCCCGCGCCGACGCGCCCGGCGAGGAACCCCTCGGCGGTGAGCCGGTCGTACGCCGCGCTGACCGTCGTCCGGGAGACCGCCAGCCGCTGCGCCAGCTCCCGCGTCGGCGGCAGCGCCTCGCCGGACCGGATCCGGCCGTCCAGGATCGCCGCGCGCAGCTGCCGGTAGATCGCGTCGCGGTGCCCGCGCGTCCCGGACAGGTCGATGTGGACGTCCATCGCTCCAGATTGGCACACCGGAAGTGGCCGGGCTTTGGCACTGTTCGTGGTCCGCTCCCCCCGCCTAGCGTGCGAAGCATGGATCTCCGCGAACTCGACCGCCGCAGCCTGCTCGTGCTCGACAAGCTCGTCGCCACCGTCACGCCCGCCGACCTCGCGCGCCCGACCCCGTGCGCCGGCTGGACCCTGGCCGACCTCCTCCGCCACCAGGTCAGCGAGAACCACGCGTTCGCGACCGCGGCCCGCGATGGCTCGGCCCCGGACTGGGACGCCGGCGACCTGGGCGACGACGCCCCCGCCGCGTACCGGGCTTCCGTCGACGACTTCCTCGCCGCCATGGCCGACGACGCCGTGCTCGACCGGCAGCTCACGATCAACCACTTCGGCACGTTCCCCGGGACGGTCGCCGCGCACATGCACCTCGTCGACACCGTCGCGCACGGCTGGGACCTGGCCCGCGCGCTCGGCCTGCCCTACGAGCCGGACGCCGAAGCCGTGCACGTCGCGCTGAAACTGGCCGAGCGCATCCCCGACGAAGGCCGCGAGAAGAACGGCTCGTTCGCGCACCGCGTCGAGCCCGAAGCGGACGCGAGCGAACTCGACCGGTTCCTCGCCCTCCTCGGTCGCGACCCGGCGTGGACGGTCAGCTGACGTCGCCGGGCCCGGCGCTCCACGTGTCGCACGCCTTCGTCGTCTTGACGTCGTAGCCGGCCTTCGCCCAGGACAGCTGGTGGGCACGCGAGCCGTGGGTGTCGCTGTCGTTGGCGCGGCCGTAGTCGGCGACGGCGGCGTTCGCCAGCGAGCGGCTCACCGAGCCCGAGCCGGCGACCGCGGCCAGGAACAGCGCGCCGAAGCAGTTCGCCTGCAGCTCGATCCGGCGGACGACCTCCTTGTCGGCCGCGCTGTCCTCGTTCGGCGAGGTCATCTTGTCCGCCGCCGCGGACAGGATGCCGCTCTCGCGCTGCACGTGGTGGCCGTACTCGTGGGCGATCGTCGCGATGTGCCGCGCCTTGTTGAGCCCGGCGTCCGACAGCATCCAGTCGGTCGGGGCGTAGATCGTGGTGTCGCCGCCGCAGTAGTAGGCGACGGCTTCGTTCTTCGTCGGCGCTTCGCCGCACGCGCTGTGCTCGGGCAAGGTCACCGAGACGGTCGCGGTCAGCGTCGGCTCGTTCGCCTTCCGCAGGGCCGGGCGCCACGACTGCTCCAGGCAGTCGACGAGCGCCCCGTAGTAGGCCTTGAGCTGGTCGGCGGCCCGGCCGAGATCGGGCAGCGAGCACGTGGCGGGCCCGGGCGTGATGCCGTCGGAGAGCAGCGGGTTGCGGGCCAGCTCGGGCACGGCCTTCGCGGGCTTCCCGTCCGAGCCGCCGCTGTACGCGCGGCCGGTGTCGACGCCCTGCGCCACGAACGCATGCCCGTCGACCCGGTGCGGGATGGTGGCCGCGATCAGCGAGATCGCCAGCACGACGATCATGACGCCGGCGACCGCGCCCCAGAGCCGGTTGCGCGGCGGGGCGATCGGGACCGGGGGTGCGGCGGCCCAGTTCGGTGCCCAGGGGTTCGGTTCGGGCACCCACGCGGGCTCGGGAGACCGGGCCACCATCGGCGGCGGTGGTGGCGGCCCGGACTCGCCCGGACGTCCCGAGCCGTCGGTGTCGGTCACGTTCTCCCCCTGCTCGATGGCACCAGCATACGGACACCCGAAGAGGGGAGGATCACGAAACGAAAACACCGCCCGGTGGCCAGTGGGACCGCCAGCAGGCGAAACTGAACCTTGTTCTGGTCAGAACGGCGCTACGGGCCGAAACTTCGCTCACCTGCGTGACCGTTGCGCCGGGCGACGGCTGAATAAGGTTCACTGTCGGCATGAGTGTCGAGGATCCCCACCTGTGGCTGGAAGACGTGACCGGCGAGGAAGCGCTGGACTGGGTGCGCGCCCGCAACGGCGAGACGCTGGCCGAGCTCACCGAAAGCCCCCGGTTCGCCGAGCTGCGTGACGAGCTGCGCGAGGTGCTCGACGCCGACGACCGGATCCCGTACGTGCGCCGCCGCGGGGAGCTCCTCTACAACTTCTGGCAGGACGCGAGCCACCCGCGCGGCCTGTGGCGGCGCACGACGCTCGAGTCCTACCGGCGGCCCGAGCCCGAGTGGGAGCTGCTGCTCGACGTCGACGCGCTGGCCGAGGCCGAGGGCGAGAACTGGGTCTGGCAGGGCGCGACCGTGCTGCGGCCGGACTACCGCCGCGGCCTGGTCGAGCTGTCCCGCGGCGGCGCGGACGCCACGGTCGTGCGCGAGTTCGACCTGGACGCGCACGAGTTCGTCGAGGGCGGCTTCACCGTGCCGGAGGCGAAGACGCGGATCGGCTGGATCGACGAGGACCGCGTCTACATCGGCACCGACTTCGGTGAAGGCACGCTGACCAGCTCCGGCTACCCGCGGCTGGCCAAGGAGTGGCGCCGCGGCACGCCGCTCGAGGCGGCGACGACGGTCTACGAGGGCAAGCCCGAAGACGTCTCGATCGGCGCGTCCCACGACCCGACCGAAAGCTTCGAACGCGACTTCGTCAGCCGCTCCGTCGACTTCTACCGTTCCGAGCTGTACCTGCGGACGCCCGAAGCGCTGGTCAAGATCGACGTGCCGGACGACGCGAGCGCGTCCGTCCACCGCGAGTGGCTGCTGGTCCGGCCGCGCACGGCGTGGACGACCGGCGGCACCGAGTACCCGGCGGGGTCGCTGATCGGCATCCGGTTCGACGACTTCATGGCCGGCGACCGCGCCTTCACGACGCTCTTCACCCCCGACGACCACACCTCGCTCGACTACTGGGCCTGGACGCGCCACCACCTGCTGCTCGGCACGCTGCGCGACGTCCGCACCGAGCTGCGCACGCTGACGCCGGGCCCGGACGGCTGGGCCGAGGAACCGCTGTCCGGCGGGCCGGAGTTCGGCAGCGCGGACATCTTCGACACCGACCCCGACGTCAGCGACGAGTACCTGATCAACTCCAGCGGCTTCCTCCAGCCGTCGACGTTGAGCTACGGCCATGTCGGCGAAGAGGTCGAAGTGCTGAAGCAGGCTCCGGCGTTCTTCGACGCTTCGGGCATGGAGGTCGCGCAGTACTTCGCGACGTCGGAAGACGGCACGAAGATCCCGTACTTCGTCGTCCGGCCGTCCGGCGCGGAAGGCGGGCCGACGCTGCTGACCGGCTACGGCGGCTTCGAGGTCTCGCTGACGCCGTCCTACAGCGGGATGATCGGCCGCGGCTGGCTCGCGCGCGGCGGCACGTACGTCGTCGCGAACATCCGCGGCGGCGGCGAGTACGGGCCGAGCTGGCACACCCAGGGGATCAAGGCGCACCGCCACCGCGTCTACGAGGACTTCGCCGCGGTGGCCACGGATCTCGCCGAGCGCGGCATCACGACGCCGGAGCAGCTCGGTATCCAGGGCGGCAGCAACGGCGGCCTGCTGATGGGCGTCATGCTGACGCGCTACCCGGAGCGGTTCGGCGCGATCGTCAGCCAGGTGCCGCTGCTGGACATGCGCCGCTACCACTTGCTGCTGGCCGGCGCGTCGTGGATGGCCGAGTACGGCGACCCCGACGAAGCGGCCGAGTGGGAGTTCATCGCGAAGTACTCGCCGTACCAGAACGTCCACAGTGGACGCGCGTACCCGCCTTCGCTGTTCGTGACGTCCACGCGCGACGACCGCGTGCACCCCGCCCACGCCCGCAAGATGGTGGCGCGCATGCGTGAGCAGGGGCACGACGTCCGCTATCACGAGAACATCGAAGGCGGCCACGGCGCCGCGGCCGACAACGAGCAGCTGGCGTTCAAGTGGGCGCTGGTGTTCGAGTTCCTGTGGGAGCAGCTCACGAAGTACTGAGCCGTTGGTTACTAATCCGGCCACAGTCACGGCCGGATGGCTTTCGCGGCAACGGTTGCCTGCCGCTCAGGGGCCGGCCTACTTTTGGTCGGATCAGTAACGTGCGCGAGCACGACGCCACCGACGATCAGGGCCAGCGCGGCCACCCGGCCGACGCTGAGCGGGTCCTTGGTCACGACGACGCCGAGCACGATCGCGCCGACGGCGCCGATCCCGGTGAACACCGCGTAGGCGGTGCCCACCGGGACGGTGTCCATCGCGCGCGAGAGCAGGTACACCGCGGCGGCGCCGAGCACGAAGCACAGCAGCGTCGGCCACGGCTTCGTGAAGCTCTCCGTCGGCTTGATGCTCTGCGACCAGGCGATCTCGACGAGCCCGGCGCAGACGAGCGTCACCCAGCCCATGAGACGCCTTCGAGAGCCTGACGACGGGAAGCCACGCGGTCGGCTTCGCGCGCGGCGAGGTGCGGGTCGACGAGGGCGTTGGTCAGCTCGGCGTGCACGAACCGGACGTCGTCGACGTCGTAGTGCCCGGCGAAGAAGTCGCGCAGGTAGCGCTCGTGGTGGTCGAACGGGGCTCTCGGCGTCCCGGGCGCATACGTCCCGCCGCGGGCGCCGGCGACGACGAACGCCTTGCCCCGCAAGGACATCCGCGGGAACGTCACCTGGTCGATCCACGTCTTGAGCGCGGCCGGGATCGAGAAGTTGTACATCGGCGCGCCGATGAGGACGACGTCGGCTTCGAGCAGCTCGGCCAGCAGCGGTTCGACGATCGCCCAAGCCTGCTTCTGTGACGGCGTCTCGACGACGTCGGCGTAGCGCTCCGGGTCGGTGATGCCCGCGGTCAGGAGTGCGTCGCAGATCTCGGTCCACGCCTCGCCGATCACGGGGACCGGGTCGGCGGCGAGGTCGCGGTAGGTGCGGGTGCCCGCCCAAGTGGCGGCGTAGCGCGCGGACAGCTCGCGCGAGAACGACGCGCGGCGGGCGCTGGAGTCGAGGTGCAGCAGGTGGCTCACGATTTCCTCCTCAAGTGGACACGGCGTCCAGTTGAGGCCAACTGGACGTCCCGTCCGCTTATTCCCTAGGCTCGCGCCATGCCCGAACGCGCCGACGCGGCCCGCAACCGCGCGAAGATCCTCGCGGCGGCCGACGAGCTGTTCACCGCCCACGGCGCGGCCGACGTGACGATGGAGGACATCGCCCGCGCGGCCGGCGTCGGCCGCGGAACGCTCTACCGCCGCTACCCGGACCGCGCGTCGATCGCCGTCGCCCTCCTGGACGAGCACGAACGCCGGTTGCAGGAGTCGCTGCTGCGCGGTGACCCGCCACTCGGCCCGGGCGCACCGCCGGCCGAGCGACTGGCGGCGTTCTACGCGGCGATGGTGGACCTGCTGGAGCGGCACGCGCACCTGGTGCTGGGCACGGAGGTGGGCCACTCCCGCTTCACGACGGGCGCGTACGGCTTCTGGCGCACGCACGTCCGGGTCCTGGCGGCGGGAGCCCCCGACCCCGACGTCCTGGCCGACATCCTGCTGGCGCCGCTCGCGCCGGAGCTGTACCTGCACCAGCGCGCGCGGGGCGTGTCGCCGGAGCGGATCACGGCGTCGCTTTCGGAATTGGCCCGTCTACTTTAGATGAGGCCCCGTGGCCGGGCGCGCTTCGGGATGTACCGCGGCTTCGGTTTCGACTCCTCACCCCGGATTCGCGCGAGGGCGACTTCGAAGGCGGTGAGCACATCGGCGACGAAGACGAGCCGTCCGACGCCGAGCCGGTGCAGCGCCGGGCCGTGATCGATCGCGACGGTGACCGCGACGCCGAGCAGCAGCACCCGCCAGGCCCCGAACACCGCGGCACGCACCGGTTTCGCCACGCCCGCGAACCCGATCCGCAGCCGGTGGCAGTGGAAGGGCACGTGCCGTTCTTCGTCGGCGAGGATCCGGGCGGCGACCTGCGTGACGAGCGGGTCGCCGGCGCCGTCGCGCAGGGCGCGGTAGTACCGCAGCGCGACGACCTCGGCGATGAGCAGCACCATCAGCTCCAGCCGCAGCCCGAGTGCCTGTCGCAACCACACGAACACGGTGTCGGACCAGTGCGTCGAGATGGTGGGCACCCCGGCGGCGCCGAGGAGCGCGGCGAGCATCCGCGCGTGGTTCTGCTCTTCGGCGACGAAGAGCCGAACGGCGGCGAGGTAGTCGCCGTCGCCGGCCTTGGCGATGAGGTTGGCGCCGTCCCCGGCTTCGCCAACTTGGAACCGTTGGATGCTGCGCGCGACGTCGGGGTGCAGCCGGGCCCCGCGCGCCCAGGGCGGATCCTCGCGACGGCGTCGGCGCTCGGCTTCCGCTTCGAATTCCCGCAACCAGTTCATCGAGCCCGATGATGCCGCCCGGCCGTGGATTTTCCGAGCGGCTCCGGTGGAGATCCCGTGAAGGTCGACGGCTACCAAGTTAGAATGCTAGCATCCTGTCATGACGGACAAGGACGTCAAGCAGTTCAACGTGTACCTCCCCGTCGACCTGATCCGGGAGGTCAAGCACTACGCCGTCGACACCGGGCAGTCACTGTCGGCGCTCGTCACCGAGGCGCTTCGCCAGTACCTCGCCACCGAAGGAGAACAGCGATGACCACCACCGGGATCACGGCCGTGTACCTCGAGACGCACAACTGGGGGAAGGCGGCGAAGTTCTTCCAGGCCCTCGGCTACGAAATCGACTTCGCGACCGACCACAACTCGGGGTTGCTGCGCAACGGCGACGGGCCCTACCTGTTCATCGCCGAAGTACCCGAAAGCCGGCCGATCGGGACGCAGCTCGTCCTGAAGACCGACAGCGACGTGCCACCCGACGTCGAGGTCGTGTCACCGTTCGAGGACACCCACTTCGGGACGCGCGAGATGACCGTCCGCGACCCCGACGGGCGCGAGTGGATCCTCCAGGCCGGGAACTGAAGCAAGAACCGGGCTGCCGTCCACAGCCGCCGTTGTCCGGCGGCCGTCCCGGGAGGATGGGACGCCGGAACGGCCCGGCTGCTCGCCGGCCTCGGCTTCGAAGCGCTGGCCACGACGAGCCTCGGCGTGGCCAACGTGGTGGGCCGGACCCGGGCGCGCCGATCTACGACTTCGGCCTGGCCGTCGACCGCGTCGGCGCGGCCGTGGAGACGGCGCGCGCCCGATCGGTGGTGCTCACGGCTCGCACCGAGAACCAGCCCTGGGGCGCGAACGACTTCGCCGACACGATCAAGCGCCTGCAGGCGTTCGAGGAAAGCGGGCGCCGACGTCCTGTACGCGCCGGGCCGATCTCCGAGCTGTGGCAGGCGTTCGACTGAGTCGGACGCCTGCCACAGCTCGACGGTCAGCTACAACCCGAAGTCGCGCCGCAGCCTTCGCAGGCGTAGCACGAGCCTGCCGGGCGCATCTTCGTTCCGCACGTCATGCACAGCGGGGCGTCCGCCGCCTTGCCGAGGCGCAGCTCCATCAGCTCCGTCGTCGTCTGGGCCTCGCGGTGGGGGTGCTCCGGCTCCGCCACGTGCGGCTCCGGCGTGGAGTCCACTGTGGACTGAAGGGATTCGAGGTCGACCTTCGGGGCGCCGTAGGTGGCCTCCACCTCCGCCGATCGCTCGTCCGCCGACAGGATGCCCAGCTGCGCACGCTTCTCCTGCGGCAGGTAGTCCAGCGCCAGGCGGCGGAACAGGTAGTCCATCACGCTCGTCGCGATGCGGATGTCCGGGTCGTCGGTCATGCCCGCCGGCTCGAAGCGCAGGTTCGAGAACTTCGAGACGTAGAACTCGAGCGGGATGCCGTGCTGCAGGCCCACCGAGATCGACATCGAGAACGCGTCCATCACGCCGGCCAGGGTCGACCCCTGCTTGCCCAGCTTGACGAAGATCTCGCCGAGGCCGTCGTCCGGGTACGAACCCGCCGTCAGGTAGCCCTCCGCGCCGCCGACGGTGAACGACACCGTCTGGCTCGGGCGCTTCTTCGGCAGGCGCTTGCGCACCGGCCGGTACTCGACGACCTTCTCCGGCTCCGCGGCCGCCTTCTCCTTCTTGGCCGTCGACAGCGGCTGGCCGACCTTGCAGTTGTCGCGGTAGATCGCGAGGGCCTTGAGACCGAGCTTCCAGCCCTGGAAGTAGATCTCCTCGACCTCTTCGACCGTCGCCGACTCCGGCATGTTGACCGTCTTCGAGATGGCGCCCGAGAGGAACGGCTGCACCGCGGCCATCATCCGGACGTGGCCCATCGGCGCAATCGAGCGCTCGCCGACCGCGCAGTCGAACACCTCGTAGTGCTCGGGACGCAGCCCCGGCGCGTCGACGACGTGGCCGTTCTGCGCCACGAACTCGACGATCGCCTCGACCTGCTCGTCCTGGTAGCCGAGCGCGGTGAGCGCGCGCGGCACCGTCTGGTTGACGATCTGCATCGAGCCGCCGCCGACGAGCTTCTTGAACTTCACCAGCGAGAAGTCCGGCTCGATCCCGGTGGTGTCGCAGTCCATCATGAAGCCGATGGTGCCGGTGGGCGCGAGCACCGATGCCTGCGCGTTGCGCCAGCCGTGCTTCGTGCCAATGTCGAGACCCTTCTTCCACTCCTCCGTCGCCAGCGCGCGGACCGCGGCGTCGTTGGCGTGGTAGGTGCGGACGAGCTCGTTCGCCGCCGCGTGCTTGCGCATCACGCGCTGGTGCGACTCGGCGTTGCGCGCATAGCCCTCGTACGCGCCGACCGCCTGGGCCATCTCGGCCGAGCGCCGGTACGACACGCCGGTCATCAGCGACGTGATCGCCGCCGCCAGCGCGCGGCCGCCGTCGGAGTCGTACGCGTGGCCCAGCGCCATGAGCAACGCGCCCAGGTTCGCGTAGCCGATGCCGAGCTGGCGGAACTTCCGCGTGGTGTCGGCGATCGGCTCGGTCGGGAAGTCCGCGAAGCAGATCGAGACGTCCATCGCCGTGATGACGAACTCGACGGCGCGCGCGAACAGCGGCGCGTCGAACGTGCCCTCGGGCGTGACGAACTTGAGCAGGTTCAGCGAGGCGAGGTTGCAGCTCGAGTTGTCGAGGTGCATGTACTCGCTGCACGGGTTGGACGCGGTGATCCGGCCCGACTCCGGGCAGGTGTGCCAGTCGTTGATCGTGCCGTCGTACTGGATGCCGGGATCGGCGCACTCCCAGGCCGCCTGCGCGACGTCGCGGAACAGCTTCTTCGCGTCGGTCCGTTCGATGACCTCGCCGGTGAGCCGGGCACGCAGGCCGAAGTCGGTGCCGTTCTCGACCGCCTGCATGAACTCGTCGGACACGCGGACCGAGTTGTTCGCGTTCTGGTACTGCACCGAGGAGATGTCCGCGCCGGAGAGGTCCATGTCGAACCCGGCGTCGCGCAGGACCTTGATCTTCTCCTCTTCGCGCGCCTTCGTCCGCACGAACTCCTCGATGTCCGGGTGGTCGATGTCGAGCACGACCATCTTCGCCGCGCGCCGGGTGGCGCCGCCGGACTTGATGGTGCCCGCGGACGCGTCGGCGCCGCGCATGAACGAGACCGGGCCGGACGCGGTGCCGCCGGAGGTCAGCAGCTCCTTCGAGGAGCGGATGCGGGAGAGGTTCAGGCCGGCGCCGGAGCCGCCCTTGAAGATCAGGCCCTCCTCGCGGTACCAGTTGAGGATCGACTCCATCGTGTCGTCGACGGCGAGGATGAAGCACGCGCTGACCTGCTGCTTCGACGACGTGCCGACGTTGAACCAGACCGGGGAGTTGAAGCTGAAGACCTGGTGCAGCAGCATCCAGGTAAGCTCGTGCTCGAAGATTTCGAGGTCCTGCGGCGCGGCGAAGTAGCCGTGGTCGCGCGCCGCCTTGACGTACGTCTTCACGACGCGGTCGATGAGCTGTTTGAGGCTGCGCTCGCGCTGCGGGCTGCCGACCGCGCCGCGGAAGTACTTGCTGGTGACGATGTTGGTGGCGTTGACCGACCAGGACGCGGGGAACTCCACGCCGCGCTGCTCGAAGTTCACCGAGCCGTCGCGCCAGTTCGTCATCACGACGTCGCGCTGTTCCCAGGTCACCTCGTCGTAGGGGTGCTTCCCCTCGGTGGTGAAGACCCGCTTCACGCTCAGCCCGCCGGCTGCCTTGCTCTTCTTGCCGGCGGCGGCGCCGGTCCTGGTTCCCACGGTTTCGGTCATCGGTCGAACCCTCACTCCCGCAGCGGGACGGTCAGTCGCCGTCTGCTCGCTGATCGCTCTCCTCCGGGGCAGCAGAACCCGCAATGGCCTCACGAAGATCGGCGATCTCCTTCTCGAAGTCCTCGACGGACGAGAAGGAGCGGTAGACGCTGGCGAACCGGAGGTAGGCGACCCCGTCGAGCTCACGCAGCGGGCCCAGGATGGCCAGGCCGACCTCGTGACTCGGGATCTCCGCCAGACCGGCGGAGCGGATCGACTCCTCCACGCGCTGCGCGAGCTGCTGCAGCGCGTCGTCGTCGACCGGCCTGCCCTGGCAGGCGCGGCGGACGCCGCTCACCACCTTGTCCCGGCTGAACTGTTCGGTGACCCCGGACCGCTTGACGACGGCGAGCACCATCGTCTCCGAAGTCGTGAACCGCCGTCCGCACGACGCGCACGAGCGCCGCCTGCGGATCGCCTGGCCTTCATCCACCTCTCGGGAGTCGACGACCCGGGAGTCCGCATGCCGGCAGAACGGGCACCTCATCCGCCGATCACCTTCCCCTCACGGCCGGCCGCCCCGGTCGACGCCCACGCGGCCACCATGCACCCCTGCACCTGGTGATCGTTTTGTGGACATCCGGTGGGTAAGAGCCGACCAGCTGTGGACAACTGCTGCCCAGTCTACCCCAACCTGTGGACCAACTACAGCGGTGTAACTACTACATATAGCGGGCGAGCGTAGAACTCGGAGGGGACGGACGCAAGCGGCGCGGCCGGGGCGGGACCCGCCCGGGTGAGGATGAATCGGTCGCGATTTGAAGGCTCGGGGTGGCTTGGGACGGGATCGGGAAGCCGCGGGGACGACATCACCCTGGTGGAGCAGTGGGACCGGGGGGTCGAGCGGCCCGGGCCGGTGTCGTGAAGGTGGCCGGGTTCCGCCTCCGGTGGGATCGGCGGTTTCACTGGAGCGGGTGATTCACGGCGGTCGTTCGGGACAAGCGGGACCGGCTCGTGCCGGTGGGCGTCGTTCGGTTCGTTCAGGGTGGCCACTGACCACCGGACTCATGTCACCCGAATGGAGCAGCGAGACCGGGGCGGCGAGCACCGTGTGGGCCTGGCAGCGCCGCGGGTGCGGCTCTCACGCCACGATCGGCGGCATCCCCGGCGGGCCGCCATCCGCGAGGGCCTCCTGCCGCGCGATCGTCGGCATGCCGACGAGCAGTCATCCGCGAGCACCTCTCTGCCGAGCGATCAGCGCCATCTCGGCGGACCGTTATCCGAGGGACAGCATCGACCGCGCGACCACCAGCACTCCGGCGGGCCTGGTAGCGCCGCGGGGGCCATCTCCCGCGCGATCGGCGGCATCCCGGCGGGCTCGACAGAGCCGCGGGGCACCCGCTGCCGGGCGATCACCGACCCCTCGGCGGGCAGTCACCCACGAGCACCCAGCTGCCGCACGACCGCCGACACCTCGGCGGGCCAGCACCGCTGGACACCCTCCCTCGCGCGACCGGCGGCATCCCGGCGAGCAATCACCCCCCCGAGCACCCTCCCCCGCACAACCGGCGGCATCCCGGCGAGCAGTCATCCCCGAGAAGGCGTCACGGTGCGGGAACGGCGTCGGCGACCGGGACCGTCAGCGGCAGCCCGGGCACCAGAATCGCCTCGTCCAAGCGGTTGAGGTCCTTGATCCGGGCGACGACCGCGCTCGCGTCGCTGTCCGGGGCGAACCGCGCGGCCAGCGAAGAAAGGGTGTCGCCCTGGCCGACCGAGACCGTCGCCGTGCGCTCCGGCACCGGTGCGTTCGCCGCCGCGCCGCCGCCGAACAGGCCCAGACCGGTGACCACCAGGCAGCTCGCGACGGCGAGCGCGGCCAGCCACGGCCACCGCACCGGCACCCGGCGGGGCGCCGCGCACGGGGAGCCGGCCGGCCCGCGACCCGCGACGACCCGCGCGCGTGTCGGCGGGCGCTGGACCTCGCCGCGGCGTCCGCGCAGGACGCGCACGGGGCGGGGTGGCGCCGGGACCGGGATCGCCGGGCGGGCTTGCCCGCGTTCGGCCAGAATGGACATCCGAACCTCCTCGAAACCCTGGTGTCCGCCCGTTTCCGGGGCCGGTGCCGGCCCGTGGATCAAGGTCGAACAGGCGTTCTATCGAACGCCCGTGCGAAGGTCTACCACCTACCACCGACAAAATCGAGCGGACACGGCGTGTCGATCGAACAGATGTTTGAAATCGTCGTGCCCGGGGGCTAACGTCGGTGACCAGGGCATCTGCCGGGCAGATGCCGCCGGCGAGCCTGCCCGCACCCCGCGGGCGGCGGCCGGCGCGCGATACGTGCAGCGAACGTCTGGGAGGCGACGCAAGTGGCGAAGGAGAACAAGGCGGGCAGGACCAGTGGGTCCCCCGGGGGCAGTGTGCACCCCATGCCCGAGGTCTACGACGTGGACGAGACTCTCACCGTCCGCCAGCAGCAGGTGCTCGACGTGATCCGCGGCTGGGTGAGCCGCTTCGGCTACCCGCCGAGCGTCCGCGAGATCGGGGAGGCGGTCGGGCTGACGTCGACGTCGTCGGTCTCGCACCAGCTGCGTGCCCTGCAGCGCAAGGGTTACCTGCGGCGGGACGCGAACCGCCCCCGCGCGGTCGGCGTGCTCTCGGCGACCGACGACAACCCCATGGGCATCGAGATGGACCAGCAGCCGGTCATGCCGAAGGCGGCGTACGTGCCGCTGGTCGGCCGGATCGCCGCCGGTGGCCCGGTGCTGGCCGAGCAGGCCATCGAGGACGTGTTCCCGCTGCCGCGGGAGATCGTCGGCGAGGGCGAACTGTTCCTGCTGAAGGTCACCGGCGACTCGATGATCGACGCGGCCATCACCGACGGCGACTGGGTCGTGGTCCGGCAGCAGCCGGACGCCGACAACGGTGAGATCGTCGCGGCGATGATCGACGGCGAGGCGACGGTCAAGACGTTCAAGCGCAAGGGCGGCCACATCTGGCTGATGCCGCACAACGAGGCGTACGACCCGATCCCCGGTGACGACGCCACGGTGCTCGGCAAGGTCGTGGCCGTGCTGCGACGCCTTTGAGAGGTGGCTTCCGGGCTATCGCACGGCCCGGAAGGTTCACCTGATCAGATGATCTTGGCCGTGGGGAGCCGAGATCGGCAGTGGAGCCACCGCGGGCGTGATCCCGCCGGCGGGCAGGACGGGAAGCCCGGCCCGTCCCCCGCCGAGCCGGACGACGTGCTCGTGTTCGCCCCTCCGTGCGATGCGCAGGACGCGCGGCCGCAGCGGCCGCGCCCCGCACCGCGCGGAGGGGTCGGCCGGTTCACCGGACAGCCGAGGCGGGAGAGCGCCGCGATTCGAGTCCCGCGGACGTTTCAGCCGCGGCGGCGCCGCAGCCTGCTGAACCCGAACCACCCGAGCCCCACCGCGGCGACCGCGATCCCCGCCGCCGGCAGGACCGGTACTCCCCCACTGTCCGAAGCGGACCCGCCACTCGCGCTCGACGTCGGCTTTCCATCCGTCGAAGCAACCGAAGCCGCCAGCGCGGCCGCTCCGCGAACCGCGCGGATCGGCTCACCGACACCTTCGCTGCCCGACAGCAACGTCCCGTCCGGGTCGAACGCGATCGCCTCGCCCTGCTTCTCCCCCGGCAACGGGATCCGCGCCGGCGTCCGCTGCAACGCCGCGAGCACATCGCCGTCCGGCGCCGGATACACATACGCATCCGTATAGGTCCGCAGCGCCACGACACTTCCGTCGGCCGACGTCGCGCCGCCCGTCACGAGCACCGAACCGAACGAACCCACCGGGCCGCCCTGGGTGTCGGTCTCCGAGATCTTCACCGTGCCGACCTCTCCAGGTTGGTCGGCCCAGGACTGGCCAGCGGCCCCGACGGCCGGTACACGCGGGCCTCGCCGAGGATGTCCTTGGTGATCAGGTACGGCGTCCCCGCCTTGTCCATGATCAGCGCTTCGGTGTCGTGCTGGCCGTCCGGGTACGTGAGCCGGTGCAGCGTCAGCTTGCCCTCGGGACTCATCTCCAGCAGGGCGACCGTCAGCCGGCCCTTCTTGTTGTCCCCGGTGTCGGACAGCCACAGCCGGCCGTCGGACGTCCGGGCCAGGTCTTCGACGTCGAAGGGGTCGGTCTTGTCCGTGAGGACCTTCTGGACCTTGCAGTCCCGGCCCAGGACGAACACCTGGACCTTGCTGCCGCCGTCGTTGATCGCGTACAGCTTCGAGCCGTCGGACACCAGGCCGGACAGCTCGCCGATCCGGGAGTCCTTCACCGTGCACAGCGTCTCCGGGGCCGCCGGAGCCGCGGAAGCCGGGACGGGCCCGCTGAGAACGCTCAAAGAAACTGCCGCGAGAGCGACCACCCAGCGCACCCAGCCACCTCCGTAGTGTGCGATCCCCGTGGACCGCACACTACGGAGACGTCTCAGGCCCTGGTCGAGTTGGTCTCGTACTCGCGCAAAGCCGCGGCGAAGTCCGGGCGGACCCGCACCAGCAGGCGCGTGCCCTCCTCCACGTGCTCCTCTTCGAGCACTTCGCCGTCCGCGTGCGCCCGCGCGACGAGCTCTCCACGCGTGTACGGCACGAGGACCTCGACCGTGACCTCCGGCCGCGGCAAGCGGTCGGCGATCACCTCGACGAGCTCCGCGATGCCCGCCCCGGTCCGCGCCGAGACCGGCACCGAGCCGGCCAGCGCGTGCCGCAGCCGGGCGAGGCTGACCTCGTCGGACGCGTCGATCTTGTTGATCACCAGCAGCTCCGGCGGGAGCGGCTCCTTGCGCTTGCGCGTGATCTCGCCGAGCACCTCGCGCACGGCGCTGACCTGCTCCTCCGGCGCCGGGTCGGCCCCGTCCACCACGTGCAGCAGCAGGTCCGCGTCCGCGGCCTCCTCCAGCGTCGAGCGGAACGCGTCCACCAGCTGGTGCGGCAGGTGCCGCACGAACCCGACGGTGTCGGTCAGCGTGTAGCCGCGCCCGTCGGCGGTCTGCGCGCGCCGCGTGGTCGGGTCGAGGGTGGCGAACAGCGCGTCCTCCACCAGCACCCCGGCCCCGGTCAGCGCGTTGAGCAGGCTCGACTTGCCGGCGTTGGTGTAGCCGACGATCGCCACGCTGGGCACCTCGTTGGCCAGCCGCCGCCCGCGCTTGGTCTCGCGGATCGTGTCCATGGCGGCGATCTCCCGGCGCAGCTTCGCCACGCGCTTGTTGATCCGCCGCCGGTCGGTCTCGAGCTTGGTCTCACCGGGACCACGCAGGCCCACGCCGCCGTTCGCGCCACCCGCGCGGCCACCGGCCTGCCGGGACAGCGACGCACCCCACCCGCGCAGGCGTGGGATCAGGTACTGCAGCTGGGCCAGCTCGACCTGCGCCTTGCCCTCCTTGGACCGGGCGTGCTGGGCGAAGATGTCGAGGATCAGGGCGGTCCGGTCGATGACCTTGACCTTGACCTTCTCCTCGAGCTGCCGTAGCTGGCCCGGCGAGAGCTCGCCGTCGCAGATCACGGTGTCGGCGCCGGTGGACACGACGATGTCGCGCACTTCCCGCACCTTGCCCGAGCCGATGTAGGTGGCCGGGTCCGGCTTGGTCCGCCGCTGGATGAGCCCTTCGAGGACCTCCGAGCCCGCCGTCTCGGCCAGGCGCGCCAGCTCGGCCAGCGACGCCTCGGACTGCAGGGCGCTGCCCTCGGTCCACACGCCGACCAGCACGACGCGTTCGAGCCGCAGTTGCCGGTACTCGACCTCGGTGACGTCGTCGAGCTCGGTGGACAGCCCCGCGACCCGGCGGAGCGACGCCCGGTCCTCGAGCTCCATTTCGCCTGTCGACGGGTCGCCGTCGTACAGGTCGTCGTCGTGGTCTTCGGTGTGTGTCAGTTCTGTCATCGTGCCTCCATGTTCCCACGATTCGCCGCGGGAACCGAACTTTTACGTGCTGGGATAGGTGGCGAGGTAGACCGCGGTGCGCTCGGCGCCGGGACGGCGGGGGCGCGCGCGGAACTCCTCGAGCAGGGCGTTGAGCCGGGTTTCCAGCTCCGCCCGCTCCTCGGGGGCCACCTGGACGACCAGGCGTGTCTGGTGCACGCCCTCGAATCCGGTGTCGGCGATCTCGGCCAAATAGGCCTCGAGTACCGCCTGCTCCACGTCCTTGTCACCGCATGAGTCGAGTGTCCACGACAGCCCCGTCGAAAGATACGGAATTTCCTTCGCGCCCCGGGCTCCGCGGCGCGGCGGCTGCGCGGCCAGGAATCCGGTCTCGACGAGCTTGCGCACGTGGTGCAGGGTCGTCGCGGGGTCCCGCCCGAGCCGTCCGGCGAGCTCCTTGTTCGTGAGCGCCTCCGAGAAGGTCAACCGGATGATGCGCAGCCGTATTCCGGAGGCCAGGGCGGCAGCCTCGGCTTCGGTGGCGGCACGTCGTTTCTCAGAGGGCACGCGCACAGCCTAGAGCGAACAGTGATTGACACTTTCCAATCACTCGCGGCAGACTCGGGAACCATGCACCGGGGGTCACTCTTCCGTCACGCCGACTTCAGGCGGCTCTTCGCCGGCGACACGGCCAGCCAGTTCGGCGTGTTCGTCGGGAACACCGCCGTCCCGCTGCTGGCCGCTGTGACACTGGCCGCGACGCCGTTCGAGATGGGCCTGCTCACCGCGGCCGAGACGCTCGCCTTCCTGCTCATCGGGCTGCCCGCGGGCGTGTGGGTCGACCGGATGCGCCGCCGCCGGGTCATGCTCACCGCCGACCTCACGCGGGCGGCGCTGCTGCTGAGCGTGCCGGTCGCCTGGTGGGCGGGGGTGCTGACGCTCGCCCAGCTGCTCGTCGTCGTGTTGTTCGTCGGTATCGCGACGGTGTTCTTCGACATCGCCTACCAGTCGTACCTGCCCTCGCTCGTCGGCCGGGAGCACCTCCTCGAGGGCAACGCCAAGCTGCAGGCCGTCCAGTCGACCGCGCAGATCGCCGGGCCGAGCGCGGCCGGCGTGCTGGTCCAGCTGGTGACCGCGGCGAACACGGTGCTGGTCACCGGCCTCGGCTTCGTCACCTCGGCGCTGTGCCTGCTGAGGATCCGCACGGAGGAACCCGCGCCGCGGCGCGACGGCCACGCCCGGCTGCTCCCGCAGATCGCCGAAGGTCTGCGGTTCGTCTTCTCCGACAAGCCGTTGCGGGCGATCGTGGGCACGACGGCGACGGCGAACTTCTTCAACGGCGCGTTCATGGCCGTGTACGTGCTGTTCCTGACCCGGACCGTCGGGCTGCCGCCGGCCGCGGTGGGCCTGCTCATGGCGGTCGGCGGCGCCGGCGGCATCCTCGGCGCGGTCTGCTCGGGCGCGGTCACCCGCCGGGTCGGCCAGTCCCGCGCGATCTGGCTGGTCCCGCTGGTCACCGCGCCCGGCTACCTGCTCATCCCGCTCGCCGCGCCGGACTGGCGGCTCGGGCTCTCCGGGTTCGGGCTCGTCTTCAGCGGGTTCGGGATCATCATCTACAACATCGCGCAGGTTTCGTACCGGCAGGCGATCTGCCCGGACCGGCTGCTCGGCCGGATGAACGCGAGCGTGCGGTTCGTCGTCTGGGGCACCATCCCGCTCGGCGGCCTGCTCGGCGGCGCGCTCGGCGAAGGACTCGGGCTGCGCGGCGCGATGTGGGTTGCCGTCACCGGCGAGGCCGCCGCGGTCCTGTGGGTCGTGTGCTCGCCCTTGCGGCACCTGCGCGACCTGCCGACCGAGGCGAAAAGCGATTCCACGGCCGCCTAGAGTTGCTTCATGAGTACCCCATACGAGCGCCCACAGGTCCCGGACAAGGTCGGTGTCGACGGTCTGGAGGCCAAGTGGGTACCCGTATGGGAGTCCACCGGCGCGTACCGCTTCGACCGCACCAAGACCCGGGACGAGATCTACTCGATCGACACCCCGCCGCCGACGGTCAGCGGGTCGCTGCACATCGGGCACGTCTTCTCCTTCACCCACACCGACGTCCTCGCGCGGTTCAAGCGGATGCGCGGGCTCGAGGTGTTCTACCCGATGGGGTGGGACGACAACGGCCTGCCGACCGAACGCCGGGTGCAGAACCACTTCGGCGTCCGCTGTGAGCCGTCGCTGCCCTACGACCCGGATTTCCGGCCGCCGGAGAAGCCGGGCAAGGACGTCGTCGCGATCTCGCGGCGCAACTTCATCGAGCTGTGCGAAATCCTGACCGAAACCGACGAGAAGACCTTCGAAGCGTTGTGGCGGCAGCTCGGGCTGTCGGTCGACTGGACGATGACCTACCAGACGATCGGGCACGACTCACGGCTGATCTCGCAGCGCGCGTTCCTGCGCAACCTCGAGCGTGGCGAGGCGTACCAGGCCGAAGCGCCGACGCTCTGGGACGTCACGTTCCGGACGGCGGTGGCGCAGGCCGAGCTGGAGGACCGCGAACGCCCCGGTGCGTTCCACGACCTCGCGTTCACGGCCGAAGACGGCTCCGACGTCGTGATCGCGACGACCCGGCCCGAGTTGCTGCCCGCGTGCGTCGCGCTGGTCGCCCACCCGGACGACGAACGCTTCAAGCCGCTCTTCGGGAAAACCGTGCGGACGCCGGTGTTCGGCGTCGAGGTGCCCGTGGTGGCGCACCACCTGGCGGATCCCGAAAAGGGCCGCGGCATCGCGATGGTGTGCACCTTCGGCGACACGACCGACGTCACGTGGTGGCGCGAGCTGCGCCTGGCGACGCGGGTGGTGCTGGGCCGCGACGGCCGCTTCCTGCCCGACGCCCCACACGGCGTCCCGGCGGAGGCGTACGCGCCGCTGGTGGGCAAGACCGTCCACACGGGACGCGAGATCATGGTCCGCCTGCTGCGCGAAACCGGTGCCCTGCAGGGGGAACCGCGGCCGATCACGCACTCGGTGAAGTTCTACGAAAAGGGCGACAAGCCCCTGGAGATCGTCGCCAGCCGGCAGTGGTACCTGCGCAACGGCGGGAACGACCCGGCGTTCCGGGAAAAGATGCTGGCCCGCGGCGAAGAGCTGACCTGGGTGCCGAAGCACATGAAGGTGCGCTACTCGTCGTGGGTCGAGAACCTGGCCGGGGACTGGCTGGTCAGCCGCCAGCGGTTCTTCGGCGTGCCGATCCCGTTGTGGTACCGGCTCGACGCGCACGGCGAGCCCGACTACGACGCACGCCTGCTGCCGGATGACGCCGCCTTGCCGGTCGACCCGAGCAGCGACGTCCCGCCGGGCTTCACCGAAGACCAGCGCGGTGTTCCGGGCGGGTTCGTCGCCGAGGCGGACGTGATGGACACGTGGGCGACGTCGTCGCTGACGCCGCAGATCGTCGGCCGGTGGAGCCTCGACGACGACCTGTTCTCGCGCGTGTTCCCGATGGACCTGCGGCCGCAGGCGCACGAGATCATCCGCACCTGGCTGTTTTCGACGGCGGTGCGCGCGGAGCTGGAGCACGGCGTGCTGCCGTGGCGGGCGGCGTCGATCGCGGGCTGGGTGCTCGACCCGGACCGCAAGAAGATGTCGAAGTCCAAGGGCAACGCGACGACCCCGGTGGACCTGCTGGAGCGGTTCGGCTCGGACGCGGTCCGTTACTGGGCGGCGAGCGCACGTCCCGGCGTCGACACGGCGGCGGACGAAGGCCAGATGAAGGTCGGCCGCCGCCTGGCGACGAAGCTGCTCAACGCGAGCCGGTTCGTGCTGGGCCTGGGCGTGCCTTCTTCTTCCGCGGTGGCGGTGGAACCGCTGGACCGGGCGCTGCTGGCGTCGCTGGCCGTCGTCGTCGAGCAGGCGACCGCGGCGTTGGAGGCGCTGGACTACGCGCGGGCGTTGCAGGTGACGGAGACGTTCTTCTGGACGTTCTGCGACGACTACGTGGAGCTGGTGAAGGGCCGCGCGTACGGCGACAGCGGTCCCGAGGGAGCTTCGTCGGCCCAGGCGGCGCTGGTGACGGCGTTGTCGGCGGTGCTGCGGCTGTTCGCGCCGTTCCTGCCGTTCGCGACCGAGGAGGTCTGGTCGTGGTGGCAGGAGGGCTCGGTGCACCGGGCGTCGTGGCCGTCGCCGGAAGCGGCCGAAGGTGACCCGGAGCTGCTTTCCCTCGCCGGGCAGGTCATCGCGGGAGTGCGCCGCGCGAAGACGGACGCGAAGGTCTCGATGCGCACGGCGGTGGAGACGCTGACGGTGACCGGCCCGGCCGAGGTGCTGGCCCGGTTCGCGGCGATCGAGCCGGACATCCGCGTCGCGGGCGCGATCGCGGACGTCAAGACGCAGGAAGGCGAGTTCGCGCTCGAAGCCGAGATGGGCGGCTGACGCCGGCGGGCCCGGCGGAATTCCTGCCGCGGAAACGGGAATTCCACCGGGTCGGCCCGTTAATCTCTGGCCATGAGTACGGATGCGCCGGGAGCGGACCGTCCCTCGGCAGCCGGAGACGAGTTCGCCATCGCCGCCGCTGACCTGCTGCGACCGTTCCGGCCCTTGCTCGAACCGGCCTCGGCCGAGCCGGCCCCCGAGCCGACGCGGCAGCTGGCGGACTCCATCGGCCGCGCGATCGACGGGTTCTGGCCCTGGGTCGAACGAACCGCCAGGGCCTCGGGCAAGAGGGTCGATGAACTCAACCGGCGGGCCGCGCCGCCGAACTGGGTCGCCGACGGCAAGGCGGAGGTCGACTACTTCGCGGCCGTCCGGCTCTCGTTGGAACAGGGTGTCCCCCTGGCCTGGGTGCCCGACCCGGAAACCGTCAAGCTGCTCCTGGCCGCCCACGGCGAAGACGCCTCGGCCTCGCTCCACGCCGTTCTGGACGACCGCCGCGAAGTGATCCTCGACCACTGCGACCACCGCCTGGACGAGGTGGACCGGGCTCCCAGCGGGTCGCCGTCGGTCCGGGTCGCCCGGGAAGCGGTCCAGGCGCTTCGTCTCGATCTCCCGTCGCCGGCCCAGTCGGTGGCCACGAACCTCATCGACGAGCTGCTCCGGACCGCGTTCACGATCGTCTACGGCGGCCGGCACGACCAGGTCAAGACGCTGAGCCGCGTCCAGACGCTGTCGGAACGCGCCCACAGCGCGGGGTTGTCGTTCCTCGCGTCGCTCGGCATCCTGCGCGAACTGGCCACCGTGATGCCCTTGCTCCACGCGATGACGCAGTGGTGGCCGGAAAGCCGCACACCCGCCCCCACGACCTTCAGCCGGCACGTGACCAGTCACTTCATCACGGCGCCGGGTCAGGTCACGCGGACCAACGCGCTCGTGGCGGTGCTGACGGCCGTTTCCTTGCTCAGCCAGGAGCACGACTCCCGCTGGGGCACCTGGAAGATCATGAACGCGCTCTGAACCGGCCGGCTGCCGCCGTCAGGAACCGGCGGCGGCCCACCACGCTTCGTCGATCTCGCCGCGCGCCACGATCTCCGCGGGGCCCGACAACGTCGAACCGCCGCGGGACACCGTCACCTCGACCCGGCCGCCCGGGATGTCCACTGTGGACGCTCCGGTGTCCGTGCCCGCCAGGTGCAGCGCCGCCGCCACCGCGGCCACCGTGCCCGTTCCGCACGCCCGGGTCTCCCCCACCCCGCGCTCGTGCACGCGCATCCGCAGCGCGCCCTCGCCGAGGCGGTTGACGAACTCCAGGTTGACCCCGTGCGGGAAGACGTCGTGGTCGAAGTCGGGCTGGTCGCGCAGGTCGAGGTCCGCGACGTCGTCGTCGAGCAGCGACACCAGGTGCGGGTTGCCGACGTCGACGGCCACGCCGGAGAACGGCCGGCCGGCCACCACGGTCACGGAGGTGCCGGTGATCGTCGCCGGCCCCATCCCGACGGTCACCGAGCGGTCGGGGTGCACGACCACGGGGCGGTCGCCGGCGCGGGTGCCGACGACGAACTCGCCCTCGGTCGCGAGACCGGCGTCGACGAGGTAGCGGGCGAAGACGCGCACGCCGTTGCCGCACATCTCGGCGATCGACCCGTCGGCGTTGCGGTAGTCCATGAACCACTCGCCACCGGACGGGATGTCCAGCGCCGCGGCGCGGACGACGCGCAGCACACCGTCGGCCCCGAGGCCGCGTTGCCGGTCGCACAACGCGGCGACCCTCGCCTCGGTCAGCTCGAGGCGGCCCGCCGCGTCGGGGAGCAGCACGAAGTCGTTCTGCGTGCCGTGCCCCTTGAGGAACTCGATTCCGCCCATGGGGGAAAGATTACCGGCCCAGGGTATCCAGGACGCGTGCGGCCAGCCCGGTCTCCGCGC
Source organism: Amycolatopsis sp. NPDC005961 (assembly GCF_040629235.1). Classification (NCBI taxonomy): domain Bacteria; kingdom Bacillati; phylum Actinomycetota; class Actinomycetes; order Pseudonocardiales; family Pseudonocardiaceae; genus Amycolatopsis; species Amycolatopsis sp. NPDC005961. The sequence continues at coordinate 68,404 of NZ_JBEXVF010000035.1, forward strand.
CGTCGTACCAGTGGATCCGCTTGTCGCGCCGGAACCAGGACCGTTGCTTCCGGACGAAGCGCCGCGTGGCCTGCGCCGTCGCCGCGGCGGCCGCCTCGAAGTCGCCTTCGCCGTCCAGCTCGGCGAGCACCTGCTGGTAGCCCAGCGCCCGCGACGCCGTCTTCCCTTCTCGCAAGCCGCGCTCCAGAAGCGCGCGGACCTCGTCGACCAGGCCGGCGGCGAACATCCGCCGGACGCGTTCGTTGACGCGCTCGTCGAGCTCCTCCGGCTGCCGGTCGACGCCGATCACGACCGTGTCGTAGCGGGCCGGGCCGGGCTTCGGCAGGTTCGCCGAGAACGGCTCGCCGGTGATCTCGATGACTTCGAGGGCGCGCACGATCCGGCGCGTGTTGGTCGGCAGGATCGCGGCCGCCGCGGCCGGGTCGCGTTCACTCAACCGGGTGTAGAGGGCGGGCGTGCCGGCTTCGGCCGCCTCGGCGTCCAGCCGCGCGCGCACCGCCGGGTCGGTGCCCGGGAACCGCAGGTCGTCGAGCACGGCCTGGACGTAGAGGCCGGATCCGCCGGTCAGCACCGGAACCCGGCCCGCGGCCAGCAGCCGCTCGATCTCGGCGCGCGCGTCGCGCTGATAAGCCGCGACGGACGCGGTCTCGGTGACGTCCAGGACGTCGAGGAGGTGGTGCGGGACACCGCGTCGCTCCGCCGAGGTGGCCTTGGCGGTGCCGATGTCCATCCCCCGGTAGAGCTGCAGCGCGTCGGCGTTGACGACCTCGCCGCCCAGCTCCAGCGCCAGCTCCACGGCCAGCGCGGTCTTGCCGGTGGCCGTCGGCCCGACCACCGCCACGGGACGGGTTCCGGGCGGTGCGGCGGGGCTGGTCACGACGGCTGACGATACCGGCGGGCCGCCACGGAGCGTCCACCGGAAGTAGGATCACGAGCTTCGAGTGGCCCATCCAGTACCACGGTGCGCGCTGAGCTGCTTGAATGCCGCGTGGGGCCGTAGCATCCGAGCACGGCCCGTGACGACCGCACTACCCGGCCCCGCTTCCGCGGCGGGGCGCCCGCACCAGCGGGCGTACAGGCGATAAGGAGCCTGCGATGGCCCAGGAGAACACTTCCACCGGTACCCCGGCCCCGCACCCGGTGCCGCACGCGCTGCACGCCGGGCACGCCGCCCCGCCCGTGCCGCTCGCCGAGACCACCCCGTCCACCTGGGGCCGCATCGACGAAGAGGGGACCGTTTACGTCATCACCCCCGACGGTGAGCGCGCGGTCGGCGTCTGGCAGGCGGGCACCCCCGACGAAGGCCTGGTGCACTACGCCCGCCGCTTCGACGACGTGCGCACCGAGGTCGAGCTGCTGGAGACCCGGCTGGCCTCCGGGGCCGGCGACCCGAAGCACGCGCTGTCGAGCGCCACCCAGATCCGGGACGGCTTGGCCGAGGCCGCCGTGGTCGGCGACCTGGCCGCGCTCGCCGCGCGGCTGGAGTACGTCATCGGGCACGCCGAGAAGGCGCTGGCCAGCGCGAAGGCGGAGCGTGAGGTGGCCCGCGCGGCTGCCGTCGCGCGGAAGCAGGAGCTGGCCGAGGAGGCCGAGAAGATCGCCGCCGACTCCACCCAGTGGAAGGCGGCGGGCGACCGGCTGCGCGCGATCCTGGACGAGTGGAAGACGGTCAAGGGCGTCGACCGCAAGACCGACGACGAGCTGTGGAAGCGGTTCTCCAAGGCCCGCGAGGGCTTCAACCGGCGACGCGGGTCGCACTTCGCCGAGCTGGACAAGCAGCGCGCGTCGGCCAAGACGCGCAAGGAAGAGCTCATCGCCGAGGCCGAGGCCATCAGCGAGTCCGAGGACTGGGGCGAGACCGCGGGCCGCTACAAGGACCTGATGACCGAGTGGAAGGCCGCCGGCCGCGCGCCCAAGGACAGCGACGAGGCACTGTGGCAGCGGTTCCGCGCGGCGCAGGACAAGTTCTTCGCCCGCCGGTCCGCGGTGTTCTCCGAGCGCGACGCCGAGTTCTCGACGAACGCGTCCCGCAAGGAGGAACTGCTGGTCGAGGCGGAGAAGATCGACGCCGCGTCGAACTTGGAAGCCGCGAAGAACGCGCTGCGCAAGATCCAGGAGCAGTGGGACGAGATCGGCAAGGTCCCGCGCGAGCGCATCCGCGAGCTGGACGGCCGGCTGAAGGCGGTCCAGGACTCGGTGAAGTCGGCGGAGGACTCCCGGTGGCGGCGCACCGACCCGGAGGCGCAGGCGCGGGCCGCGCAGTTCCGCGAGCGTGTCGAGCAGTTCGAGTCGCAGGCGGCGAAGGCTCGTGCTGCCGGGGATGAGCGTCGGGCGAAGAAGGCCGACGAGCAGGCTGCTCAGTGGCGGGAGTGGCTGGAGGCCGCCGAGGCCGCGGTCGCCGATCGCTGAGGTTTGTTCCGGAGGGTCTCTTCGTCACGGCGAAGAGACCCTCCGGCGGTTATCGGACGGTTAACGCGTCACCCGAAGCGGTGCGACGCCTCGCACGGCCAGGTGTCTTCCGGCGCTTTCCCCGCTCGCGAATGCTCCACTTCGATCATGAGCAAGCCATCGAACCTCGTGTCCGCGCTGGTCATCGCCTGCACCGTCGCGCTCGCCGCGCCGACCGTCGCGCTGGCCGCCACCGGGCCCGCCCCCGCTGTCGTCCAGGGCAAGAAGAAGCACAAGGCCAAGGTCGAGGCCAAGGCCGACAAGAACCGCGTCAAGGTCGGCGAAGAGACGAAGATCAAGGGCTCGTTCGCCGACCTCGGCGGGCAGGAGAGCGTCTCCGGCGGCGAGCCCGTGATCGTCCAGCAGCTCAAGGCCGGTGTCTGGGTCGACCTGACCACCGGCACCTGCCGGCCGAACGGGAACTTCGTGTTCAGCCTGAGCTTCAGCGTCCGGGCCAGCCTGACGCTGCGGGTCTTCCACCCGGAGACCGAGCTCTACATCAGCGCGGTCTCCAGCGTGATCGGCCTCGTGGTGATCTAGTTCCGCGAGAACGCGGTCCGCATCCACGACACCGCGAGGCAGATCATCGCGATCCAGGCGATGATCAGGCCGTACCCGGGTCCGCCGCCCGCGGCTCCGCTGGCGTGCGACGACTGCTGCGACCAGATGGCCAGCAGCCCGTCCACCGAGGCGAACCAGCCGCCGGCGGCGCACACCCAGGCCAGCCACCAGCGGCGCGTCACCAGCGCCAGCGCCGAGGCGAGGATGCCGACGCCGGTCGACGTCGCCGCGAACAGCTGCGGGATGCCGCCGCCCTCGCCGGCGAGCACCCGCCAGCCCGCGTGCTCGCCGACCCACGGCAGGAGCAGGGAGATCAGCAGCACGAACGAGAACACCGCGATGGTGAACCCGCGGCGGCCCAGCTCCACCGTGCGCGACGCGCGGTAGCCCACCTCGTCGATCTCGGCGGCCAGCTCGGCCAGCTCGCCGTTGCCCTTGGACTCCGTCACAGCGCACACCCGCTCACCGGCTCAGGCCGGACGGCCGGGGCACCGAAGCCCGGCAAGCCCAGCGTGACGCCGCTCGTCTTCGGCCGGAGCCCCGCCTCCGCGTTGTCGCCGGCGCGCGTGCGCCGGTGGGACAGCAGGTCGCCGTCGGCGACCAGGTGGTGCGGGGCGCCGTAGGTCACGACCGTCTCGACGACGTCGCCCGGGCGAACCTGGGCGCCGCCCGGGGTGAAGTGCACCAGGCGGCCGTCGCGGGCACGGCCGCTCATCCGGTGCGTCTCGGCGTCCTTGCGGCCCTCGCCCGCGGCGACGAGCAGCTCGACGCGACGGCCGACGATCTTCTTGTTCTCTTCCCAGGAGATCGCGTTCTGCAGCTCGACCAGCCGTTCGTAGCGCTCCTGCACGACGGCCTTGGGCAGCTGGTCCGGCATCGTCGCGGCCGGCGTGCCGGGGCGGATCGAGTACTGGAAGGTGAACGCGCTGGAGAAACGGGCCTGCGCGACGACGTCGAGCGTGGCCTGGAAGTCCTCCTCGGTCTCGCCGGGGAAGCCGACGATGATGTCGGTGGTGATGGCCGCGTCCGGCATCGCCGCCCGGACCTCGTCGAGGATCTTCAGGAACCGCGCCGAGCGGTACGAGCGCTTCATCTCCCGCAGCACGCGGTCGGAGCCGGACTGCAGCGGCATGTGCAGCTGGTGGCAGACGTTCGGCGTCTCGGCCATCGCCTCGATGACGTCGGTGGTGAAGGACGCCGGGTGCGGCGAGGTGAAGCGCACGCGCTCCAGGCCGTCGACGGCGCCGGTGGCGCGCAGCAGCTTCCCGAAGGCGAGCCGGTCGCCGAACTCGACGCCGTAGGAGTTCACGTTCTGGCCGAGCAGCGTGACTTCGAGCACGCCCTCGGCGACGAGCGCCTCGACCTCGGCGAGGATCTCGCCGGGTCGGCGGTCGCGTTCCTTGCCGCGCAGGGCGGGGACGATGCAGAAGGTGCAGGTGTTGTTGCACCCGACCGAAACGGACACCCAGCTCGCGTAGGACGATTCGCGGCGCGCGGGCAGCGTGGAGGGGAAGGTCTCGAGCGACTCGAGGATCTCGACCTCGGCCTCGGCGTTGTGCCGCGCGCGTTCGAGCAGCGTCGGCAGCGACCCGATGTTGTGCGTCCCGAAGACGACGTCGACCCAGGGAGCCCGCTTGACGATCTCCCCGCGGTCCTTCTGCGCGAGACACCCCCCGACGGCGATCTGCAGGTCGGGATTGGCGACCTTGTCCGGGCGCAGGTGCCCCAGGGTGCCGTAGAGCTTGTTGTCGGCGTTCTCCCGCACGGCGCAGGTGTTGAACACGATCAGATCGGGCTTGGCGCCGTCTTCGACGGGCGCGTACCCGGCGTCCTCGAGCTGCCCGGCGAGGCGCTCGGAGTCGTGCACGTTCATCTGGCAGCCGAAGGTGCGGATCTGGTACGCCCTGGGTGCCTGTGTCTCGGTCATCGCGTTCCAGGGTAGACCGGCTGCCACCTGCTGCTCCCCGCCGCCCTTGCGCAGTCGAGGGGACGCGCGCAGCGGCCGTCCAAGTCAGCCTCAGGGCACCGCTAAATTCGGTAGTCGGGGTGACACCATCCAGTGAGCCGGTCCATCACGTCCAGGACGTGGTCCTCCGCCGGGTCGTCGTAGTCACGCGTACTGCCCGCCCTGGTTCGGATCTCCAGACGGGCTGCCTCGCAAGCCCGGAGGACGGACTCCCGGTCGGTGCCGGCAGCGACCGCCGACGTCGCGACATCGGCCAGCCGCGTATCCGGATCGTGTTCGGCGTAGGCCGCTGCGACAAGGGCAGACGTCATTTTGTGGTCGGCTCCCACTGCCGATTCCCGTAGTGGATCGGCCAGTGGGTCTTTGTCGTTCACCGCCCGATTGTGGCCCATGGGCACGCCCGCAGGCGCGACCTTTCGCCGCAGGGCCTGACGACCGGGAAACGGAACCCGTAGTCGCTGAGCCGCCACGGCGAACGCGACCCGACGCCGCGAAGGGAAGGCGCCAGAACCGAGACGCGGCCGGTGGCCGTCGGCACTGCTCCGGATGGGGGAACTCCGCGCGTGACCTCAACCTTCTCCGCTGCTCGGGTGTGTCGGCTCCGGCAATGGAAGTCGCGAACGAAGGAGAGACTCGGACGTGAAAGCGCGGATCTTCAGTGTGCTGGCGGCCACGGTCGCCGCTACGGGCGGGCTGCTGGCACCCGCCGCGAGCGCTGCGCCGGCCGGGGTGCTGGGCGGTGAGTGCGGGGCCGGGTACTCGCTGGTGGGCCTGCACAAGGTCGGGAACCAGCACACGGACCAGATCGACCTGCACATGGAGGTCTACTACTCGGCCTCCGCGAAGCGGAACTGCCTGATTTCCCGGCACGTCGGGGACGCCTACGGCCAGGTCCGCGAGACCCACGCCCGGATCCGCCCCTCCGGTGCCGCCTGGCCGGCGTGCAACAGCACCGGTTGCGACTACGGCAACTACGCCTATTACGCGGGCCCGGTCTACACCCCGGCCGGGGTCGACATGTCGCACCGGTGTGTCGACATCGCCGGGTACGCCGGCATCCAGGTCGACAAGATCCTCTACAACCAGCACTGCGGCTAGCAGAACGACGACCATCGATCCGGAGGGAAGACCTTGAGGAACCTCGGCAAAGCGGCGCTCGCGATCGGGAGCGCCCTCGCCGTGCTCGCGGCCGTGGCCCCGGCCGCGAGCGCCGCCCCCGTGCGCAACGGCAGGTGCGAAGTGGGCGAATTCTGCCTCTACCCCGAATACGACCTGCAGGGCTCGGTCTCGGACTTCACCACGTCGATCCCGAACTACGGCAGCTCCCAGCCGGACTGCTACGAGTTCAAGGGCCCCGGCGCCGGCCAGTACACGTGCGTCAAGAACCGGGCGCTCTCGGGCTACAACCGCACCAGCCACACCGTCAGGCTCTACTTCAACAGCAACTACAAGGGCACCTACATCGACTTCGCGCCCGAAGACGCGCGTGACGGCGGGCTGGGCCCGCTCGACCTCAACAACGCCTCGCACCAGTTCCGCTAGGAGCGCGAGTCCGGTCCGGTGAACAACGCGGCCATGCTGTGGGGCGCGTCGTCGCCGAACATGACGTCGTAGATGTCGTCGGCTTCGGCGGCCGCACGCTCGAACATCCGCTCCTCGTACCCGGACAGCGCGGTCTCCGCGTCGTCCGGGTGCGCGGCGAGGGCTTCGCCCAGTGAGGCGCCGTCCAGCATCGCCAGGTTGGCTCCTTCGCCGTTCGGGGGCATCAGGTGGGCCGCGTCGCCGAGGAGCGTCACCCCCGGCACCCGTTCCCACCGGTGCCCCGCCGGCAGCGTGTGCAGGCGGCGCAAGACCGGCGGCTCGTCGCTTGCGGTGATCAGCGCCGTCAGCTCGGGCGCCCAGTCTGCGAACTCCTCGACGACCTGCGAGACGACCTGCGAGACGACCTGCGCGGGATCGGCGTCGGCGAGCCAGTCCGACGGCTTCCGCAGCTGCGTGTACGCGTGCAGGGTGCCGCCGCCCTCGCGGTGGGCCAGGATCCCCCGGCCCGGCGCCAGCGCGAACAGCGAGCCGCCGCCGACCGCCTTCGCCGCGCCGGGATGGCGGATGTCGGCGTCGTACAGGAACGTCTCGACGACCGAAAACCCGACGTACGCAGGCGTCGCGCCGGAGAGCAGCGGGCGCACCCGGGACCACGCGCCGTCCGCACCGACGAGCAGCTCCGAAACAACGGTGGCGCCGTCCGCGAAGGTCACCTCGTGGCGGCCTTCGCCGAGGGCCCGGACGCCGGTGACCTTCCGTCCCCAGTGGACGGTCCCGGGCGGTAGCGAGTCGAGCAGCAGCTGCCGCAGCTCGCCGCGCTGGACTTCGGGACGCTCGCCCGTGCCGTCGTCGGGCCGGTCGGCCAGGACCGCGCCGGTCCGGTCGACGACGCGGTAGGACTCGCGGCCCGGCAGGACCAGCTCGCGGAACCCCTCGAGCAGCCCGGCCGCTTCGAGCGCCGGCTGGCCGTTCCACGGGTGGATGTCGAGCATCCCGCCCTGGCGGCGCGCGACCGGTGACGGCTCAGCCTCGTAGACCGTCGCCGGGATGCCGTGGACGTGCAGGACGCGGGCCAGCACCAGGCCGCCGAGTCCGGCTCCGATGATCGTGGTGGTTCGTTGGATCGTCACTCCAATGACGCTACCACGACTTTGGATCGCCGATCCAACCATGCGATAATGCCGTCATGACGAAGCGACGCACCGACGGGCTGTCGAAGGAGCTGATCGTCAAGGCCGCGAAGAAGCTCCTCGACGACGGCGGCGAGGCCGCGCTCACCTTCCGGGCGCTCACCACCCACCTGGCCACCGGCTACGGCGCGATCTACCACCACGTCGCGAACAAGAGCGACCTGCTCGCCGCGGCCACCGACGACGTCATCGCGGACGTCATGACCGGCGCGGTCGTCGACACGGAGCAGCGGGAAGCGCTGCGCACCGTCGCGCTGGGCCTGTTCGACGCGATCGACGCCCACCCCTGGGTCGGCGCGCAGCTCTCGCGGGAGCCGTGGCGCCCCGCCCTCCTGGAGGTCTACGAGCGCATCGGCGGGCTCCTCGACGCACTCGGCGTTCCCGGGCAAGCGCTCTTCGACGCCGCGGGCGCGCTGGTGAACTACGTCCTGGGCGTCGCCGGGCAGAACGCCGCGAACGCCCGGCTCCTCACCTCCGGTGAGGAGGACCGCACGGCTTTCCTGGGCAAGGTCGCCGCGCAGTGGGCGGACCTCGATCCGGAGAAGTACCCGTTCGTGCACAAGGCGTCGGCTCAGCTGCGCGAGCACGACGACCGCGAACAGTTCCTCGCCGGCGTCGACATCTTCCTGGCCGGGATCGCCACCCTCCGGTAGCGGCGGCCCGGGAGCCGGGCCACCGCTACCGGGGAGGTCACCAGCCGACGGCGACCACCAGCCACTGCGGGTCCCCGTGGGAGACGAACGACGACTGGGCCGCCACGTCGTCGTACGGGAAGCCGTACGCCAGGTGGTTGATGCCGTGGTCGTGCCAGAACTTCGCGTAGTAGTTCGCCGGCGCGGCCTGGTAGTAGTTCGCCGGGTCCTGCTGCTGCGACGCCGGGAGCTGCGCCGTGTGCCGGTTCAGCGCCGCGCACATGTTCGGGTTGCCGGCCAGCGAGCCGGCGCACCCGGTGATGTTCGACGTCGGCTCGTTGACGCCCACCGACTGCGCGTACGCGGTGAAGTAGTTCGCGTACCGGCCGCCCGCGCGGAAGTCCGGGGCGCTGCCCGGGGCCGGGATCCGGTACGGCGCGTTCACCGTCGCCAGCCCCTTGAACTCCGTGGGCACCTCGGCCTGGAACTTGGCGAAGGTGGCCGACCGGTCCTCCTGGAAGGTCCCGTAGTCGTCACCCACCTGGACGTCGTAGCCGTCGTGCGCGTGCAGCCGCATGGCCAGCTTCAGCGCGAACGCGTCCACCCGGGTGGTGTTGCCGTTGAAGACGTCCGGCCCGACGGTGAACTCGATGAAGTCGGCGTACTGGCCGTTCGGGGTGCCGAGGTAGAAGTACATCCGGCCGGCGGAGTTGGCCGGCATGTCGATGTAGGGCTGCTCGGCGATCGAGTGGGTCTGGCCGCCGAAGTTCCAGTACACCTGACTGTCCGGGTACTTGCCGTTGGTCCGGTTGAGCACCTTCACGGTGAGCACGTTGCGCGCGGCCGGGATGCTCGCGGTGTCGCCCCAGAACGAGTCGGGCGGGGTGCCCGCGCCGGGTTGCGTCGTCCCGCCGCCGGTGCCGAACACCTGGAACTCCCACAGGGAGACGCCGTACGGGGTGGCTCGCGCGGTCGTCGACAGGCGCACGTACCGCCCGGACCCGGTCACGTTCAGCGTCTGCGTCCCGCCCGTGCCGGCGGTCGTCTGGTACACAGTGGACCACGTGGAACCGTTGGCGGACAACTGAATCTGGTACGCCGTCGCATAGGCGGCCTCCCAACGCAGCACGACCTGGCTGACGGTCGCCGCGCCGCCGAGGTCGATCTGGATCCACTGTGGATCGCTGAACTGCGACGACCAGCGGGTGGCGGTGTTGCCGTCCACCGCGGCGGACGCGGGGGTGCCGGCGTTCTCCACCGACGACGCCGTGGCGGGTTTTCCTTGGGAGATCAAGGGGTCCGCCGCGGACGCCGACGGGGCGGCGAGACCGAGGACGGCGACCGCGAGGGCCGCCGCCAGGGTCGCCAAGCGGGTACCGGGGCCGCGGCGACGGCGCCGCGGCAGGACGTTCGAGGGCATGGTTCCTCCCTGGCCGGGGAAGTGGGCGGACCCGCCGCCGGTCAGGGGACGGCGTCGTCCGGTTCGCCCCCTGATCGCCGGGCGGATGCCCTCGAGGGCCGGCGGGGGACGACTGGTGAAAAGGTTCATACCACCGCACCCGGCCTGTCAACCCTTGACAGTTCCGCGCCGCGGAGCGATCCTCGGAACCGGTTCCACCTCGAACCTCTGCGTGGCGCCGCCACCCGCCCAGGGGCCTCCTCCCCCGGAGTCGGTCATGCCTTCGAACACCCGCCGCGGCGCCGTCACCGCGACCCCGGACGCCGTCAGGCCGCGCGCTCGTCCGGTAGTCCACTGTGGACTCTCGCGGCCCTCACGCCACGAGGTCGGCCAGCACGGCCGAGGCCGCTCGCTGACCGGACACCAGCGCGCCCTGCACCGACGGCGTGTCCCGGTGGTCACCGCAGACGTACCGGCCGGGCCCGACCCGGACCGGACGCCGCAGCGGGGCGCCGGGGCCGAACACCGGCAGCGCCTTCGGGACCGCGTACGTCTTCAGCAGTTCCCAGCCCCGGGTGTCCGTGTCGTACATCCGCGCCAGCCGCTGCCGCACCCGCGGCTCGAGACCGGGATCGGCGCGATCGGGCACCGACGCGCTGATCAGCGCCGACCCGGACGGGGCGTACCCGGGCGCCACCTCGCTGAGCACCGCCGTGTTCACCAGCAGGTCGTCGAGGCCGTCGACGAGCAGGGTCGGGGACCGCAGCGGCGACGCCCCGGCGCGGTAGTAGAAGGTCGTCACCGCGTGCCAGCCCGGCGCCTCGACCCCGGGCAGCAGGCGGGCGGCGGTGTCGCCATCGGTCGCGACGACCACGGCGCGCGCGGAGATGTCTTCGCCGTCGCGGGTCCGGACGCCGTCCTCGGTGATCGAGCCGACCTCGACGCCCGTGCGGACCGGCAGCCCGGCGGCCAGCTGACGCGGCAGGGCCTGCATGCCCTCGGCCGGCAGCACGCCCCCGCCGCGCAGGAAACTGCGCCAGATCAGGTGGAACAGCCGGCTCGACGTCGCCAGCTCCCGGTCGAGGAACACCCCGGCCAGGAACGGCCGCAGCACCTCCTCGACCGTCGACCGCGTCAGCCCCCAGCGGCGCAGCTCCTCGGCGGTGCTGCGCCCGGTGTCGGCGCGGTCGGCCTTCAGCAAGTCCCGGGCCGCGAGCGCCGCCATCCGCGCGCCGTCGGCGGGACGGCCCGCGACGAACCCGGCGGCGCCGCGAACCGCGGGCAGGCCGTGCCACGGACCGGCGAGCCAGCGGCGCCCGGAACCGGTCATCGCGATCGTGCCGCGCGTGAACGGGCGCGGCCGCAACGCGCCGACGTCGGCCAGCCGCCGCAGCGCCGGGTACGCCGGCAGCAGCACCTGGAACCCGCGGTCGAGGCGGAAGCCGTCGACGACGTCGGTGCGCACCCGGCCGCCGACGTCGTCGCCCGCCTCCAGCACCACGACCTCCGCCCCGGCCCGGCGCAGCCGCCGCGCCGCGCTCAACCCCGCCAGCCCGCCACCCACCACGACGACGTCCATGCCGCACTCCCTCCGTCCCCGGCAGAATGCCCGGATCGCCCGTGGTCAACCACCGGGGCGCCGGATCTGGCACGATCGGGCCGTGGTCGGGACGCGGCGGGGACGAGCGCTCGCGATGGCGGCCGCCCTGCTCCTGGTGCTCGCCTCCTGCAGCGCCGGCTTCGGTGAGCTCAGGCTGCGGATCGCCGCGGGCAACCCCGGCGGGGTCTACGACAAGCTCGCCCAGACCCTCGCCACCGCGTGGGCCGCCGGCCTGGACATCGACCGGCCCACGGTGCTGCAGACCCAGGGCTCGCCCGACAACCTCGACCGGGTGCTCGCGGGCAAGGCCGACGTCGCGTTCGTCGCCGCCGACGTCGCCGCCGACCGGTACAAGCACGACCCGCGGCTGGCCACCCTCGCCCGGATCCACGACGACTACCTGCACATCGTCGTGCGCACCGACTCCGACATCCGGACCGTCGAGCAGCTGCGGGGGCGGAAGATCGCGACCGGCTCGCCGTCCTCGGGCGTGGAGTACATCGCCAGCAGGCTGCTGGAGGCGACCGGGCTCGCCGGGTCGGTCACCACCAGCGCGCGCGGGCTCGACGACTCGGTCAAGGCGCTGCTCAACGGCGACATCGACGCGTTCTTCTGGTCCGGCGGCCTGCCGACGCCGGTGCTGGCCGGCTACAACGACAAGCAGTCCCTGCGCCTGCTCGACATCGCCGACGTGATGCCGAAGATGCAGGAGGTCAACCAGGTCTACGGCACCGCGTCCATCCCGGCCACCACCTACAACCAGCCGGGCCCGGTGACCACGCTGCTGGTGCCGAACTTCCTCGTCGTCCCGAAGTCGATGAGCGACGACGTCGCGGAGGCACTGGTCCGCGGCCTGTTCGACGCCCGCCAGCAGCTGGCGGTGGCCAACCCGGCGGCGCTGTCGATCGACGTCCACCCGGGCATCGAGACCCAGCCGATCCCGCTGCACCCCGGTGCACTGCGTTATTACCGCGCCAAGAAGATCTAAGCCGCCGGGAACGTCATCGCGATCCGCAGGCCGCCGCCCTCGGGCAGGTCCAGCGTCAGCTCGCCGTCGGAGTGCGCGGTCAGCTCGCTGACGATCGCCAGGCCCAGCCCCGAACCCGGCACGTTCTGGTGCGCGGGGCTGCGCCAGAACCGGTCCAGCGCGCGGTCCAGCTCTTCCGGCGGCAGCCCCGGCCCGTGGTCGCGCACCGACAGGCGCACCCGGTCGCCGTCGCGCTCGACGGCGACCCGGATCTCGGTGCCCGACGCGGTGAACTTCAGCGCGTTGTCGAGCAGCGCGTCCAGGATGGTCTCGGCGCCGCGCGGCGGCATGCGCACCCGCGCGCCGTCGCCCGCGGCGTCGACGACCAGCCGCACGTCCCGCGCCTCGCCGACCACCGACCAGTCGGCGACCCGCTCGGCGACGACCTCGTCCAGCACCACCGGGTCCAGCTCGCCGCCGGAGGCCTCGGCCCGGGCCATCGAGAGGAGGCCGTCCAGGATCTGGTGCAGCCGCCCGGCGTCGACGCGCGCGGCTTCCAGGTCGGCGGCGGACTGGTCGTCGACGACGTGGCCTTCGAGGTTGCCGAGCCGGATCTTCAACGCGGTCAGCGGGTTGCGCAGCTGGTGCGAAGCGTCCGCGACGAAGGCGCGCTGCGCGGCCAGCGCCCCCGACACGCTCTCGGCCATCCGGTCGAAGGAGCGGCCGAGCTGCCGCAGCTCCGGCGGGCCGCCGCCCTCCCCCACCGGCTCGGCCTCCCGCCCGCTGACCACCGAAGCCACCAGCGCGCCGGTCGCGTCGTCGAGCCGCTTCACCGGCTTCAGGATCCACCGGACCACCGGGATCGCCACGCCCAGCGCGACCACGAAGGCGAGGATCCCGCCCGCGGCGAGCAGCAGCCACCACCACAGCACGGCGGCGCGTTCGGAATCGGTGGCGGACACCGTGAGCACCGCCCCGCGCACCTCCCCGTCGGCGAGCACCGGCTCGGCGAGCACCAGCGGCGTCGAGTCCCACGGCATCAGCACGCCGGCCGGCTGCGATCGGCGCCCGGCCAGCGCCTCGTGGACGGGGTCGCTGATCCGCTCGTTCTGGAGGTCGATCCGCGCGGCGGCCGGGCCGAGCGAGGTGACGACCGGCTTGCCGTCCTGGTCGACGACCACCACCTGGACGCCGTACACCTCGGTGTAGCGGCGCACGTCCGGCTCGATCAGGTACGGCTTGTTGTCCAGCAGCGGCCGCTGGGCCAGCGACGCGAACCGGGCGGTGTCGGTGAGCCGGTCGAGGAACAGGTCCTGCTGCGCGCCGGCGGCGATCGAGATGGCCAGCGGGATGCCGAGGCCGAACACCAGCAGCGCGACCAGCGTCAGCACGATGCCCTGCAGCCGGACGCGCACGTCGTCAGCTCCGGGCGGTCTGGCCGCCGAGCCGGTAGCCGACCCCGCGCACCGTCTCGATCAGCGCCGGGCGGCCCAGCTTCGTCCGCAGTGTCGCGACGTGGACGTCGAGCGAGCGGCTCTCCGCGGGCCCCCGGTGCCCCCACACCTCGGTGAGCACGTGCTCACGCGAGCAGACCGCGCCGCGCGCGCCCGCCACGAGGGCGAGCACCTGGAACTCCTTGCGGGACAACGCGATCGCGTGCCCGTCGACCAGCACCTCGTGCCGGGCCAGGTCGACGCTGACGTCCCCCACCTTGATGACGACCGGCTCGGCGACGGCGTGCTCCGGGCGCCGACGGCGCACCGCCTCGACCCGGGCGAGCAGCTCCTCGACGTCGTAGGGCTTGACCAGGTAGTCGTCGGCGCCGGCGCGCAGGCCCCGGATCCGGTCGTCGACCTCGCCGCGGGCCGACACCACGATGATCGCGACGTCGCTGACCGCGCGGATCTGGGTGCAGAGGGTGACACCGTCGATGTCCGGCAGGCCGAGGTCGAGCAGGATGACGTCGACCTCGTGGACGCGTTCGAGGACACCGGCGCCGGTGGCCAGCCGGGCGATCGCCAGGCCGCGGCGGGCCAGCGCCGGGATGAGCGCACCCGCGACCCGGTCGTCGTCCTCCACCAGCAGCACCCGCACCCGTCCGCCTCCCATGGTGACCTGCTCCACCGGCCGGTAGCGCCGAACTCTAGGACCTCGCGGAATCCACCGCACGAGCCACCCGAGCGGTCACTCTTGGTGACCAGGGGGCTACGGTACCCCCGATACCCCCAAAATGGACATCGATACGCAGTTGAAACCCTAAGTATTGCTCAAGCGGCCTTGCCAGCCGGTGAAGCAACGGTAGGTTCTCGCCATCGCGGGTGACCGACGCCGCATTCGAACGACCCTGGAGGCCAGATGACCGCGGAGGTGGCGGCGCCGATGATCAAGGCGTCCGCCGTGAACAAGTACTTCGGCGACCTGCACGTGCTCAGGGAGATCACGCTCGAGGTACCTCGCGGCCAGGTCGTGGTGGTGCTGGGTCCGTCGGGGTCGGGCAAGTCGACCCTGTGCCGGGCGATCAACCGGCTCGAGCCGATCAACTCCGGCGAGATCGGCGTCGACGGCGTCCCGCTGCCCGCGGAAGGCAAGGCCCTCGCGGCCCTGCGCGCCGACGTCGGCATGGTGTTCCAGTCCTTCAACCTGTTCGCGCACAAGACGATCGTCGAGAACGTCATGCTGGCCCCGATGAAGGTCCGCAAGGCGTCCAAGGACGAGGCGCGCAAGACGGCGATGGAGCTGCTGGAGCGCGTCGGCATCGCCAACCAGGCCGACAAGTACCCGGCGCAGCTTTCGGGCGGCCAGCAGCAGCGCGTCGCGATCGCGCGGGCGCTGGCGATGCGGCCCAAGGTCATGCTGTTCGACGAGCCGACCTCGGCGCTGGACCCGGAGATGGTCCAGGAGGTCCTCGACGTCATGACCGGCCTGGCCAAGGACGGCATGACGATGCTGGTCGTCACCCACGAGATGGGCTTCGCCCGCCGGGCAGCCGATCGGGTGATCTTCATGGCCGACGGCGAGATCGTCGAGGACACGACGCCCGAAGAGTTCTTCACCGCGCCGAAGAGCGAGCGCGCGAAGGACTTCCTCGGCAAGATCCTGACCCACTGAGCACTTTTTTCCCGGCCCCCGCGGCCGGGCGAGATTCGGAAGGAACCTGAGAGACGATGCGGTTGAACCGAGTTCTGCAGGTCGGCGCGGTCGTGATGGCCGCCGGGCTGGCCCTGACGGCCTGCGGCGGCGGCTCCGGCAGCGGCGCGAGCGGCGACAAGAACCTGGTCCAGCGGGCCAAGGACAACAAGAAGCTGACCATCGGCATCAAGTTCGACCAGCCGGGCCTCGGCCTGAAGAAGCCGGACGGCACCTACGCCGGCTTCGACGTCGACGTCGCGAAGTACATCGCGAAGCAGCTCGGCGTCGAAGAGTCGGGGATCACCTGGAAGGAAGCGCAGTCGGCGCAGCGCGAGGACCTGATCAAGAAGGGTGAGGTCGACTTCATCGTCGCCACCTACTCGATCACCGACAAGCGCAAGAACGACGTCTCCTTCGGCGGCCCCTACTTCGTCGCGCACCAGGACCTGCTGGTGCGGTCGGACAACACCGACATCACCGGCCCCGAGTCGCTGACCGGCAACAAGAAGCTCTGCTCGGTCAAGGGCTCGACCCCGGCGCAGAACGTCAAGACGAAGTACGCGAAGGACGTGCAGCTGCAGGAGGTCGGCAAGTACACCGACTGCGTGACCGCGCTCCTCAACGGCACCGTCGACGCGATGACCACCGACGACGTCATCCTCGCCGGCTACGCCGCGCAGCAGCCCGGCAAGCTGAAGCTGGTCGGCAAGGGCTTCTCCGACGAGAACTACGGCGTCGGCCTGAAGAAGGACGACGCCGACGGCAAGGCCGCCGTCAACAAGGCGATCCAGGCGATGGAGCAGGACGGCTCCTGGGAGAAGGCGCTGCAGACCAACGTCGGCCCGTCGGGCTACAAGATCCCGGCCGCGCCGGCGATCGCTCCCTGATATCCGGTTCTGAAGTCGAACGGTGCGCCGTGCAAGCGGCGCACCGTTCCCGTACCGAGGCCAGGTTGGACAACCCGTGTTCGATTTCCTCAACAACCCCGACTACGACCTCGTCGGGGCCTTCTGGACGACGATCCAGCTGACGTTCTTCTCGGCGATCGGGGCGCTCGTCTGGGGCACCGTCCTCGTCGCGATGCGGGTCAGTCCCGTGCCGATCATGCGTGGCTTCGCGACGGTCTACGTCAACATCTTCCGGAACACCCCGCTGACGGTGATCATCATCTTCACGTCGCTGGGTCTTTCGTCCACGCTCGGCATCAACCTGGCCGCGACGGACTCGCCGACCTCGTTGGCGGACAACGCGTTCCGGCTCGCGGTGCTGGGCTTCGTCGTCTACACGGCGACGTTCGTGTGCGAATCGCTGCGGTCGGGCATCAACACCGTCCCGGTCGGCCAGGCGGAGGCGGCACGGGCCCTGGGTCTCAACTTCCTGCAGGTGCTCGGCCTGATCATCCTGCCGCAGGCGTTCCGCGCGGTGATCGCGCCGCTGGCGAACGTCCTGATCGCGCTGCTGAAGAACACCACCGTGGCCTCGGTCATCGGTGTCGCCGAGGCCTCGCTGCTGATGTCGACGATGGTGGAGAACGAGTCCAGCTCGTTGCTCCTGGTCTTCCTCCTCTTCGCCGCGGTGTTCGTCGCCCTGGTGCTGCCGCTCGGCCTGCTGCTCGGCTGGGTCGCCAAGAAAGCCGAGGTCAAGCGATGAGCACGCAGACCGTCCTCTACGACGCGCCCGGCCCGAAGGCCCGCGCCCGCAACTGGATCTACAGCGTGCTGTTCGCGCTGGTGCTGCTCCTGGTCGCGTGGTTCGTCTACAACGGCTTCGACAAGAAGGGCCAGTGGGCCGGCGCGCTCTGGAAGCCCTTCATCGAGGGGTCGACCTGGACGCAGTTCCTGCTGCCGGGCCTGCTGAACACGCTGAAGGCCGCGGCGCTGGCCATCGTGATCGCGCTGCCGATCGGCGCGTTGCTGGGCATCGGCCGGCTGTCCCAGCACAAGTGGGTCCGGATCCCGGTCGGCGCCGTGGTCGAGTTCTTCCGCGCCATCCCGGTGCTGCTGCTGATGGTGTTCGGCGCGGCGCTGTACGCGTACTACACCCCGATCGAGGCGGACACCCGCCCGCTGTTCGCCGCCGTCACGGGCCTCGTGCTCTACAACGGCTCGGTGATGGCGGAGGTGTTCCGGGCGGGCATCCTGTCCCTCCCGAAGGGACAGACCGAAGCCGCGTCGGCGCTCGGCCTGCGCAAGACCCAGACGATGGTCAGCATCCTGCTGCCCCAGGCGGTCACGCTGATGCTGCCCGCACTGGTCAGCCAACTGGTCGTCATCCTGAAGGACACCGCGCTCGCCGGCCAGCTGACCATCGGCTACGACGAGCTGATCCGCGGTTCCGGGCCGATCACCGGCAACTTCAACAACACGATCCCGACGCTGATCGTCATCGCGATCATCTTCATCACGCTCAACCTGATCCTGTCGTGGTTCGCCTCGTACCTGGAGCGCAAGCTGTCGCGGCGGAAGAAGGCCCCTCGGGGCGCGAAGCCGCTGGAAGGGCCTCCGGCGGCGGTGACGGCGGCGACCGACTTCAACACCGGGAACAGCTCGGCCTGATCCCCCGCTCATCGGAAGCGGGTGGGTGCGCACGTCGCACTCACCCGCTTTTCTTTTGCCCGATCGGGGGTCGCCGGGGTTGTCGTACCCGGAGGACTCCCCTAGCGTCGGACGCATGGGTGTCGCACTGGTGACCGGCAGTTCCCGCGGCCTCGGCCGGGCGGTCGCGCGCAGATTGGCGCGCGACGGGTTCGCCGTCGCGGTCAACGGCCACCACGACGACGCCGACCTCAAGACGTCCGCCGAGGGCATCCTCGCCGAAGGCGGCCGGGCGGCGGCGTTCGCCGCGGACGTCACCGACCGGCGCCAGGTCGGCGAGCTGGTCGACGCGGTCACGGCGTTGCTGGGCCCGATCACGGTGCTGGTGTTCAACGCGACCGGACCGCAGCCCGAGGCACCGGTGTCCCAAGTGGATTGGCCGGACCACCTGGCCCAGCTCGACTTCTTCGTGCGCTCGCCGGTCCTGCTCGGCCACGCGGTGCTGCCGGGGATGCGGGCCCGCCGCTACGGCCGCATCGTCCACCTCGACTCGGAGGTGGCGGACCGCCCGCCACCCGGCCGTTCGGCGTACGCGACGGCCAAGAGCGCCCAGATCGGCCTGGCCCGGGCGTGGGCCCGCGAGCTGGCCCCGGACGGCATCACGGTGAACACGGTGGCACCGGGGTTCATCCCGGTCGAGCGCCACGCGGAGGTCCCGGCAGCGGAGCGCGAGGAGTACCGGGCCTCGGTCCCGGCGGCCCGCTTGGGCACACCCGACGACGTCGCGGCGGCGGTGAGCTTCTTCGCATCGGAGGAGGCGGGCTTCCTGACGGGCCAGCGCCTCCTCGTCGACGGCGGCCGTTCCCTCGGCTGACCTGTACCTACGCCGCCGGGGTCGCCACACTCTGGCTTTGGCGGTACTCGAACGCCTCGGGTTCGTCCCGGTAGTCGAGGAGGTTCCCGGCGAGGTCGTGCAGGGCGTGCACGTCGAACCGGAAGGGCACCGACGCGTCCCCGAGCCCGCGCACCCGGTCCATCGGCTCGAGCCGCCGGGGCATCCCGATCTTGACGACCTCCGGCCCGAAGGAGCCGATGTTGCTGATCACGTAGACGTAGCCGCACGGATGTTGGCCTGCCGCTCTTCGATGCCGTTCAGCGCGGCCTCGATCTCGGCCAGCTTCCGCCGGTACTCCTGCAGTGCCTTCTGCTCCTCGCGGAGGACCGCGCGGCGCTCCCGTTCGTCCTCTTTCTCCTTGCCCACCTTGAGCACGCGGAAGCAGTTCTCGGCCTCCGCGTTGTAAGCCCGGACGCTTCGACGGCCGACTTCGCCCGGGTCATGTCATTCATGGTGGCCGCCCGCAGCCGGGTGGACTCGGCGTTCATGGCCGATCGCTGCAGTTCCCCGCGCAGGAAGAGGTTTTCCCGTTGCGCGGCTTCGAGTTCTTCCTGCCGTTTCCGCCCACCGAACATCGACGCCTACCCGAGATCACCTGACGTCAGGCGGAGTCGCTTCCGGTCGCCGGCTTGTTACGGCCCCGGCCGACCTGCAGCACGGCCAGCACCCCGAGGACGAGCACCAGGGCCAGCGTGAGCGCGGTCCACATGGCGACGTGCAGCTGCAGCAGCCCGCCCGCGAAGGCGCCCACCAGCATCGCGCCCACCGCCGCCACCTTCCGCAGCGGATGCGACCCCGGTCCCCCAGCCGCCTTCGAGTCCGCGGCGAAGCCCGTCAACGTCATGGTCAAGACCGTCGTCGTCAGGTCGGGCGCGCCGATCCGGCGGACCGCCGCGTTCTGCAGGCCCATCGCCACGCCCAGCACGACGATCAGCAGCTCGCTGCCCACTCGCGTTCCGCTGCCGAGCGTCGCCGACAGCACCACCGCCACCGCCACCAGCGCCGCCTGGACCGCGGTCGCCTGCCGGAGGGCGTCGTAGTCGTCGTCACGGCGGGCCAGCCGCCCGCCGGCGAGCGCGCCCGCCAGGAACGCGAGCACCGCGGTCAGGGACGCGAGCACCGACAGCGTCGACTCCCCCGCCGCCGCGAACCCGAGGAAGACGACGTTCCCGGTCATGTTGGCCACGAACACCCGGCCCAGCCCGAGGAAGCTGACGGCGTCGACGACCCCGGTCACGACGGTCAGCGTCAGCAGCAGGGCGGCGAGGTCCCGCGGTTTCGGTTCAGCCATGCGCGCAGTCAACCACCGCGCGGGTCAGCTCGCGGTGCCCGAGCGCGTCGGTGCTGTCGACGAACTGGTCGATCGCCCCGATCACCGGCGTGTCGCCGACCAGGGAGCGGACGAACCGTTCGGCGTGGATCACCTGGAACGGGCGGTCGAAGAAGCAGCTCACGCGCGGCTCGACGGGGTCGGTGAGGCCGAGGGCGTTGTGCTGCCCGGCGAGGTTTTCGCAGGCGGCGACGAGGTGGCGTTCGCGCTCCCACCAGTCCGTCGCCGCGAGGGCGCCGGTGAGGTGCGGGGTCAACGCCGTGGCCGCGGGCAGCCGCGCGAAGGCGCTCCCGAGCCACTTGCTGTACGGCGGGTACCGGCGCGCCATGAGCAGGCACAGCCGCATGAGGTCCCGCACGAGCCGCGCCGCGACGACGGCCGAGCCCAGCTCGTCCCCGACCTCCCCGCACCGGCCGACGAAGGCGTCCTCCTGGCCGATGCGCTGCCACTGACCGGCGAGGACGTACCGCCAGACGTCATCGGGGTACCAGGCGACCCGCCGCCTGAGCTCCTTGAACCCGAGGTCGTCGTGGTGCACCGCGCCGCCGGTGAACTCGGCGAAGACCTGGGTCGGGGTGGCGAGCCAGTCGTGGCGGCCGGCGTGCCTCGGGTCGAACCCGAGGAAGCCGCGCACCCACGCGTCGAGCGTCGCGACTTCGAGTTTCGTCGGGTGGCCCAGGAAAGTGCCCGGGATCGGGATGTCCCGGACCTCCGGGAGGAAGAGGAAGACGCGGGCGGTCCAGTCGTGATCGGTCGAGCGCGCGGTGTCGAAGCCGAGAACCTCGGAGCCGGGCCCGACCAGCGCGGCGGTGTGCGGCCCGCCGACGACCGGCGCGACGGCGTCGGCGTAGAACCGGCGGCTCAGGTCGATTCCGGAAAGCGGCGTCATGAATGCCAGTGTGGCTTACTAACGGGCGAAGCGCGCTTCATTATGCGAAGCTGCTTCGCAGGCGCTTCGCGGGCGGAATCCGTTGTCGCACAGGCAGAACAGCAACATCCGTTCCGGTGAACCCCTGCGCGGCAGGGGCCGTTTTGTCGGTGGTTGCCTTTAGCGTGCGGGCATGACCGAAAAGAGCACGGTGCGCACGCGGGAGATGGGCGTCGAGTTGAAGGCCCAGCGCGAGGCGAAACAGATGTCCCTGCGCGAGGTGGCCCGGCGCGCCCACTGGTCGGCGTCGAAGGTGTCCGGCTGGGAGAACGGCAGGCGCATCTCCCCGATCGACCTGGCGATCTACCTCGCGCACTGCGGCACCGAGGCACCCGAGCGCGAGCGGCTGCTGCACCTGACCCGGCCACCGAGTGAGCTGTACTGGGTGCGGCCGTACTTCGACGAGCTCGTCGACCCGATGAAGTCCCTGATCATCCAGGAAAACTTGGCGACGGCGGTGATCTCGAACAGCCCGGCGGCCCTGCCGGGCATGCTCCAGACCGAGGACTACGTGCGCAGCATCTACGAGCTGTCCGGCCGCTACACGACAGATCGCCTGAAGACGCTGGTCCGCGCGAGGATCGACCGGCAACGGCTGCTGCAGCGCCGAAACCCGCCCCACTGCGTCTACTTCCTGTACGAGCACACGCTGCGATCGATCCTGCGCGACCCGGCATTGATGCACGAACAGCTGCAGTCGTTGGTACTGGCCACGAACCTCCCCCACTGCACGATCCGCGTCGTGCCGGCGTCGGCACCGCCGTACCACCTGGTCGGCAGCCGGTTCACCATCTTGGAGTTCGCGGAGCACCCACCGGTGGCGTACGAAGAGACGTTCGCCGCCGGCCTGTTCGTCGACGACCGCGTGGCGGTCGAGGCGTTCTACGTCCTGCGCACGCGCCTGGAACAGGTGGCGTTGTCCGAATGCGAGTCGCGGGAGTTCCTGGTCCGCCTGACGGAGGAGTTCGACCTCATGGCGAAGTGAGCAACACCCCGGCTCACATGACCACGGTCACCAGCGAACAGCACCCCCGGGGCCCCGCCACAGGCACCGCGCTCAGCTGATCCGTTTCCCGTCGTGCCAAACCGCGCGGACCCGGCCCGGCAGGTCCGTCACGTCCAAATCCGTGCCGTCGAGGAGCACCACGTCCGCCCGCAATCCCGCCTCGACGCGGCCGCGGTCGCCCTCGAGCCTGAGCAGCCGCGCCGCCTCAGACGTGGCCGCCTTCAACGCAGCCGCGGCTCCCAGCACCTCGGCCAGCAGCCTCAGCTCGGTCGTCAAGTCGACATGGGGACGCGGCGCCAGGTCCGAACCCGCGGCGATCCGGACGCCCGCCTCCACCGCGAGGCGCAGCGAACGCCGGTGCGTCTCGACGAACTCCGTCTCGCTCATCGGCGACAACGTCGGCACGTACCAAGCGTCCGCCAGCGCCGCGACGGCGGAATCGTCGAGGAACGTGCCGTGCTCGATGCTGCGCGCCCCCGCGCGGGCCGCCGACTCCACCGCCGCCGCGGTGTGCGCGTGGGCCAGGACATCGCGGCCGCAGCGGGCGGCCTCGTCGACCACCGCGGCGAGCTCCTCGTCGGTCGGGCGGACGTCCACGCCCGCGCGGACCGCCCGCATCGAGCCGCTCGCGCCGACCTTGATCCAGTCGGCCTCCGCGCGCACCATCCGGCGGACGGCCGCGCGGGCGGCGTCCGGCCCGTCGAACAGCGGGTCCGGCAGCGACGGGTCACCGTAGTTGTCGACGGCGCCCGCGGCCGGGTCCCACGTGTCGCCGAGCCCGCCGGTCGGCCCCAGCTGACGCAGGCTGACCAGCAGGTCCGGCCCGGAAATCCACCCCTGGGCCAGCGCGTGCTTGAACCCGGCGTCGGCGCCCCACGCGTCCCGCACGGTCGTGATTCCCCGCGCCAGCAACCCCCGCAACACCGGCACGGCCTCGAGAGTCCGGGCGCTGCGCGGCAACGGCTCGGGCCGCCGGAACGCGACGTGCACGTGGCAGTCGATGAGCCCCGGGATCAGCAGCCCACCGGAACAGTCGACGGGCGGCCCGTCGAGACCCAGCCCGACTTCGGCGATCCGCCCGCCGTCGAGCCGGACGTCCGCGCGGGTCGTCTCGCCGGTCTCGGGGTCGAACACGCGCGCCCCGGCGAGCACCGTCACGCGAAAGCCTTGCGGTAGAAGAGGAAATCGCACGGCGTGGCCAGCGACGGCGCGAGGTGCGGGTAGTCCACGGCGACGTCGGCGCGGTGCGTGACGCGGTAGCCGAGCCGGTCGTACCACTCGGCGAGGAACTGCTTGGCCGGGTGCGTCCACTCGCGCGGCACCAGCAGTTCGAGCTGTATCTCGCGGCAGCCCGCGTCCCGGCTCACCCGCTCGGCGAACGCCACCAGGTCACGCCCGATGCCGAGACCGCGCCGCGCGGGATCGGCCGCGAGCATGCCGAACTCGCCGGTCGCCTCGTCGAGCCGCTGGACGCGCACCGACCCGGCGAGGTCACCGTCCACGAAGGCGACAGCGATCTCGCCGACCCCCGCGAGCCCAGCTACCTCGTCGGCGGACGTCCGGTCGGCGTTCCCCTGCCAGAGCCCCTTATCGGACTCGGCGTAGACCTGGTTCACCAAGCCGGCGATCCGGGCGACCAAGGCGAGGTCGGCGGACGGCGGCAGCAGCTCGATCTCCAGCACCCCACCATCCTGCCGCGATCACGGCTTGAGCGCTCGCACGCAGTGCAGGAACCCAGAGCCGATGTCCAGCACCCGGTCCCCCGGCGCGACGCCCGCCGGCGCCACCAGCCGCGGACCTCGACGCCCGAGGCCGCCGCCTGGTGGCTGCTCTCGCTGGTCGCGTCGCAGAAGTCCGGCGCCGGACCGCCGCGGAACCGGCCACGGTCGAAGCCAAGCTCGCCGCCGGCACGCTCGGCTTCCTGCTGGCTCCGCGGAAATGAAGACGCTCGCGAACCGCCTCGAGCGCGGTTC
>NZ_JBEXVF010000036.1:0-89032 GCF_040629235.1 Amycolatopsis sp. NPDC005961
CGGCGTAGTCGTGGGGACGGCGGGCTCTACTGGGATGAGTCGCGCCAGCGCTGGACCGCAGAGGTCACCGTTGGTTTTCGGCCGAACGGTAAGCGTCGAGGGTTTCGCGGTCCCACGTCTCGATGTGCATGCGGATCCGGCGGGCCACCAGGCGACGCCGGTGCTGTCGCGAGGGTCGCCATCAGCCCTGGTTCTTCCAGAAGTCGGCGCCCTTCGCGGCCAGCTGGTCCACGAACTGCTGGGGGCTGATCGACCCCTTCAGCAGCGCGGTGTCGGCCGGGTCGAAGACGTCGGTCTGCCACTTGCCGCCCGCGATGCCGTCGATCCCGTCGTACTGCAGGACGTGTTCCTTCTTCGGGTCGTCCATCGCGGCCTTGACCTGCTGGAGGTCGTCCGGCACGGCGAGGTCGGCGCGCGGCACCAGGTTGTCGGCCACCGCCGGGATGCCGGAAAGGATGTCCTTGTTCAGGAAGTACGCGATGAACGCCTTCGCCGCCTCGGCGTGCTGGGCCTTCTTGGTCACCGCGAAGCCGATCGACATCTGCTCGACCGTGTCGTGCGTCGCGCCGGCCGGCATCGGGAACTGGAACGAGCCGTACTTGATCTTCGTCCCGGTGCCCTGCTTGTCCAGGTACTCGCGCGTCTCGCTCGGCGCCCAGGTGCCGACGTAGAGGTAACGCGAGTCGCCGTCGGCCCAGCGCTGCTGGACCTGCGGGAACTTCGCCGCGTCCCAGCCGTCGATGAAGTACTTCGGCAGCTTCGCGGTTTCGTCGGCGGCCTTGAGGAATCCGGGATCGGACTTCCACAGCTGCCCGGTCTTGTCGGACGCGGCCTTGTTCAGCCCGCCCGCGCCGACGTACCGCTCGGCGAGCTGGGTGAAGAAGTACATGTTGTAGAACGGGATGTCGCCGTCCTGGCTGATCGCGGCCTTGCCGTCGGCCTTCGCCTTGTCGAACAGCGCGACGAGGTCGTCCATCGTCCGGGGCTGCTGGACCGCACCCGAGGTGTCCTTGTTGAACCACCAGGCACTCGACTGCACGGTGTAGGGGACCATGAAGTTGTGGCCCTCGCGGTCCTTGTTCTGCGGGAAGTCGTACGAGCTGGGCGAAAGCACGTCCTTCACCGTCTTGTCGCCTTCGCCGACCTTCATCGCGAAGACGTCGTCGACGCTCTGCGTGCCGCCCGGGGTCATGATGGCCGCGCCGACCTTGCTGACGTCCTGGTCGAACAGATCCGGCACGGCGTCGGTGTTCAGCGCCGGCACCAGGTTCTGCGTGTAGGCCTTGCGCCCCAGCCACTGGACGTTCACCTTGACGCCGGTCTTCTCCTGGAAGCACTTGAACGCCTTCTGGAGGACCTTGCCCTGCGGCTCGTCGGCGGTCCACATGGCCCAGTAGGTGAACTCCTTGTCCGTGGCCGGTTTGACGGCGGCCTCCGGGCACGGCGCGCCGAGGTACTGGTCGACCCCGGGCAGCGCGTTCTCCCCGGTTCCACCGCTCGTGTCCGCGCCCCCACCGCAGCCCGCCAGGAGGAGTGAGGCCCCCACCGCACACGCCATGACTTTGCTTCGTCGCATCCGCCACCACCTGGTCGAGGTCGAATATCGCGCAAGTTCTGCGCATTAGTGCGCAGTTTTATGGGCTTTCATGCATCTGTCAACACAAGTAGCTGCAACAACCGCCGCACTTCGGTCGTCACGGCGTCGCGCCCGGCCCCCAGGTACTTCCGCGGGTCGACGTGCTCCGGGTGGGCGCGCCAGTCACCCGCGGCGGCCGCGGTGAACACCTTGTTCAGCTGGGTCGCGATGTTGACCTTCGTCATCCCCGCCCGCACGGCTTCGGCGAGCCCGTCGTCGGGCACCCCGGACGAGCCGTGCAGCACCAGCGGCACCGGAACCCGCTCGCGCAGCCGGGCGATCAGGTCGAAGTCCAAAGTGGCGTCCCGGGTCAGCATCGCGTGCGAACTGCCGACGGCCACCGCGAGCGCGTCGATACCGGTGGCCGCGGCGAACTCCGCGGCCTCGCCGGGATCGGTGCGGGCCCCCGGCGCGTGCACGCCGTCCTTCCCGCCGATCTCGCCGAGCTCGGCCTCCACCCAGACGCCGTGGTCGTGGCAGAACGCCGCGACCTCGCGGGTCTCGCGCACGTTGTCCGCGTAGTCCAGCTTGGACGCGTCGAACATGACCGAGCCGAACCCGAGCGCGACGGCTTCGCGCACCAGCTCACGGGACTCGGCGTGGTCGAGGTGCACGGCGACACGGGCTTCGGCCGCGCGGGCCGCGGCCAGCGCGGCGCCGCCGATCGGCGCCAACGCGCCGTGGTAGCGCACGGCGTTCTGGCTGAGCTGCACGATCACCGGCGCGTCGGCCAGGGCCGCACCCTCGACGATCGCCGTGATGTGTTCCAGCTGGATCGCGTTGAAGGCACCGCAGCCCCGCCGGGCCGACACGGCCTCCGCGACGATCTCCCCGGTGGTGACCAGCGGCATCAGGACTCCCCTTCCGGCCGGACGCGCACCGCGGCCAGCTCCCGGTGGTAGTGCGCGAGGTCGACGTCGCCGGCGAGCGGCCCGAGCACGGCCGCGCCGGACAGCGCGACGGCCCGGCGCAGGATCTCCGGCCACGGCTCGCGGCGGCAGAGCCCGAGCGCGAGCGCCGCCACCACGGCGTCGCCCGCGCCGGTGCTGTTGCCGGTGAGCACTTTCGACGGCGTGGCGTGCCAGGTGCCCGCGGCCGTGACCGCGAGCAGGCCGTCGGCGCCGAGCGACACGACGACCGCGCCGGCTCCGGCCTTCCGCAGCTCGGCGGCCGCGGCGATGGGGTCGTCAAGGCCGGTGACCTCGCGAAGCTCTTCGAGGTTGGGCTTGACGACGGCCGGCCGCCCGGCCAGCCCGGGCAGCAGCGCGGCGCCGGAAGTGTCCAAAACGGACGTCCGGCCGGCGAGCAGGCGCGCGTAACCGTCCAGTGGCGCGCCCGGCGGCAGGCTGCCTGAGCAGACCAGCACCTCGGGTTCGCGGCGCCGGACCCGCTCGGCCAGCAACGCCCATTCGGCCGCGCTCAGCTCGGGTCCCGGCTCGTTGAGGAGGGTGACCGAACCGTCCACCGCGGACAGCACGGTGGTGGTCCGGCGCGTCTCGCCGTCGATCGGCACCAGGTCGGCGGGCAGCCCGGCCGCGCCCAGGTCGGCCGCGAACTCGGCCCCGGTGGCACCGCCCGCCGTGACGACGGCGCGGACGTCGGCGCCGAGCGCGTGCAGCACACGGGCGACGTTCACGCCCTTGCCGCCCGCTCGGCGCCGGACGTCACGCGCCCGGTGCACGGCGTCCGGCACCAGGCTGTCCACGGTGTAGGTGACGTCGAGCGCGGCGTTCGGCGTCACGGTGACGATCATGCGAGGACGACGGATCGCGTGAGACCGCGCGGGTGGTCCGGGTCCAGGCCCTTCCGCCGCGCGATCGCCCCGGCCACGAGCTGGGCGCGCACCAGGTCGGCGAGCGGGTCGAGGCCGCTTTCGACGAAGGTGCCGCCCGCGCGGCGGACGTCGTCGGCGAGACCGTCCGGCGCGCGGCCGAACATCCAGGTCACGCGGCCCGGCTCGCTGATGCTGATCGGGCCGTGGCGGTAGTCCCACGCCGGGTAGGACTCCGTCCACAGCAGGCACGCCTCGCGGAACTTGAGCGCGGCTTCGTTCGCGATCCCGACCGACCAGCCCGTGCCGAGGAAGCTGAACTGCCCGGCGCCGGTGAGCTCGCGAGGCAGCGGCTCGGCCAGCACCCGCTCGGCCTGCGCGATGACATCGGTCAGGTCTTCGCCGAGGTGCGCGCGCAGCATCGCGAGGGCGGTGGTGGCGAACCGGGTCTGCACGACCGAGCGTTCGTCCACCGCGGACAGGTCGACGACGGCGTCGGCGGCACCGGCGATCGCGGCCGGCACGCCGGTGATCGCCGTGGTCTTCGTCCGGCCGCGCAGCCGCGCGAGCAGGGTGTGCACCTCGGTGGTGGTGCCCGAGCGGCTCAGGGCCAGCACGTGGTCGTAGGCGCGGCCGGCCGGGAACTCGGACGCGGCGAAGGCGTCGGTCTCGCCGAGCCCGGCGGTTTCGCGCAGCACGGCGTAGGCCTGGCCGACGAACCACGAGGTGCCGCAGCCGACGATCGCCACCCGGGACCCCGGTGCGGGCAGCCGCCCGGTGTTCGCGGCGGCGAACGCGCCGGCCTCGCGCCAGCAGCCGGGCTGGCTGGCGACCTCCGCCGCCATGAAGGTCCCGCTCATGAGCTCCCCATCCGTGCCGGTTGTGCGCAACAGCTGTCACGGTAGGTGCAGTTTTGTGCATCGTCAATCGTCGTATCGAGCATATCTTTGCATCAGCTACGCACGAGCGTGCAGCTGCGAGCAGGGCGTGCCGGCTGTCAGTGGGCACGAAAAAGGCCACCCTCGACGAGGGTGGCCTGCGAGAAAGCGGGTCGGCGTGACCCGATCAGGGCGGCGAAGCCCGCTCGAAAGCGGCGGGGGCTACCGCGGCTTGCGCCGCCAGAGGCCGGTGACCACGGCCAGCGCGCGGGACCGCGGCGTCCGGGCGACGACCGGCTCGGGACCGACCCGCCGGCGCATCCGGTAGGCGAGCTCGAGCACCTCCAGGTCCTCGGGCCGGCGTCTGCCGTGGACGTCCGGCCGGAGCATCAGCTCCCCCACCGTGACGGGCTTGCCACTGGCACGGTGCGCCGTGCGCGCCATCGGGAACCTCCGCTGAATTGGGTCTGCCGGACCTGATGGCTGGTGATTCTATGAATCTGATTCGGGTTCGTCACCTTACTGGCCAGTTGTGTCCGGTGTGGTCATCGAACCGGTCAGCCGGCGCGTTAGCCTCGGCGCATGATCACACTCGGGGGCCTCACCGCGGAAGACCGTCCGGCCTGGGAAAACCTGTTCGCCGGCTACAACACGTTCTACGGCAGGACACTCGCGCCCGAGCTGATGGACCGCGCGTGGCGCGAGTTCGCCAGTGGCGAGCGGATGCACGCACTCGGCGCGCGGCTCGACGGCGAGCTCGTCGGCATCGTGCACTTCTTCACGCACGTCAGCACGACCTCCGCCGACGTCTGCTACCTGCAGGACCTGTTCACCGACACCCAGGCCCGCGGGCGCGGCGTCGGCCGGGTGCTGATCGAAGCCGTCGCCGAGTGGGCGCGCGAGCGGGGGTGCGTCCGCGTCTACTGGCACACGCAGACGTCGAACACCACCGCCCGCCGTCTCTACGACCAGATCGCGCTCGACAAGGGCTTCATGCAGTACCAGATCCCGCTCGACGCCTGACGTCACCGGCGGTGGCGGCCACCGCCGCAGTCGTGGTGGTGCTGCTGCTGGTGGTGACCCCGTGACCAGGCCGGAACGTCCGGGATCGTGTGCCGCACCGGGGCCGCGTGCTTCGGCAGCTGCTTCGGCTTGGCTTTCTCGACGACCTTGACCGCTTTCGCGAGTTTTCCGCGATGGGCGGCCGCGGTTCCGGAATTCGAATCCTGCACCACGGCGACCGGCACGATTCCGCCTGCTTCGACCACGGGCGCCACGAATTCCGGAGCGGGCTTCGCGGGCGGCACCACGACTTCGCCGGGGAGCGGCACCAGCGGGACGGCCACGGGCTCCAGGCCGGCCGGACCCGTGCTCCGCTGCGCCGGCATCGACACCGCCGCGGCGACTCCACCGGTCAGCGCGAGCGCACCGGCGACGACGGAGAACACCCGCAGCCGGGCGAGCGAACGCCGGGCCCGCGGTTTCTCGTGGTGGTGCGCGGGCGCATGAGGACGAGCGTCCACCGCGGACCGGACCAGCAGCTCGGCCACGGTGACCGCCTCACTGCGCGGAGCCCTGCGTGCCATCCACACCCCCCACCTGGGCCGACCGGGCGCGGGCACTGCGTCCGGTCGGCCGATCATAGGAATGGTCCGCGTTCCTGTAAAGGCTTGTTCACCCAGCGTTTTCAGCCGAGCCGGCCGCCCCCGTCCACGTGCAGCACGGTGCCCGTGATGAACGGATTCGCCAGCGCCTGCAGGGTCGCGGCCGCGAGGTCGGCGGTACGGCCGATCCGGCGCGCCGGAGTCGTTTCCGCGGTCCGGCGGAAGAAGTCGTCCTTCCCGGCGCCGAGGCGGTCCCACGCGCCGGAGTCGACGATGCCCGGCGAGATCGCGGTGACGCGGATCGGCGCGAGGTCGACCGCGAGCGCCTGCGCGAGGAACGCGACCGCGCCGTTCGTCGTGGCCATGACCGTGCGCCCGGGAGACGGCCGCCACGCCGCGACCCCGGAGAACAGGGCGATGGCGCCGCCGTCGCGGAACCGCGGGGCGAAGTGCTTGACCAGCATCAGCGGCCCGATCACCTTGGCGTCGAACGCCCGGGTGACCGCGTCCCGCTCGAGTTCCGCGACCGGCCCGTTCGCCGGCGCCCCGGCGAGCGTGACCAGGTAGTCGAGTTCACCGGTTCCGTCCGCAAGCGCTTTCAGCGACGATTCGTCCCCGAGGTCCGCGAATGCGGTGCGAATACCGGGAACGTCGATCCGCGCCGGATTCCGCCCGGCCGCGATGACCTCGGCGCCGGCCGCGTGCGCGTCCGCCGCGATCCGGCGCGCGATCCCCGATCCCCCGCCCACGACGACCAGCCGCTTTCCTTCGAACGACATTTCCGTGCTCCTTTCGTCTCGCACACCGGAGTCAGCGCGGAACACGGCTGGAACCATCCCTTCGCGATCCGAATGTTTTCGATGGCTGCGATAGATTCAGCGAATGCCTACGCTGCGCGCGCTCGAGTGCCTGGTCGCGGTGCTGGACGCCGGGTCGATCACCGAAGCGGCCGTGCGGCTGCACCTCTCGCAGCCCGCGCTGTCGCACCAGATCGGCGCGCTCGAACGGGAACTGGGCACGCCGGTGCTCGAACGGCTCCCGCGCGGGGTGCGGCCGACCGCCACCGGGCGGGCGGTCCTGGCCGACGCGCGGGCCGCACTGGCCGCCGCCGAACGCGTGACCCGGATCGGCCGCGCGGTGGCCGGCGGTGGCGAGGGCACGCTGCGGATCGCGTGCGCGGAGACGATGACCGCCGGGCTGCTCGCGCCCGTGCTGCGGCACTGGCACCGGCACCGCCCGGGCGTGCTGATCACGCTGACCGAGACGACGAGCGCGGACGCGCTGGTGGCGGCCCTGGACGCGGGCGAAGCGGACGTCGCGGTCGGGCCGCGGCCGAGCCGTTGGACCGGGCCGGCCGAACTGGTGGGACGCGAAGAGATCGTCGTCGCGCTGGCCGCCGACCACCCGCTCGCCACCCGGCCGGCGGTACCGATGACCGACCTGGCCGAGCTGCCGGTGGTGCACTACCACCCGGACAACGGCCTCGGAGCGTGGCTCGACGAGCAAGCCGCTCAGCGCGCGACGGTGCTCGGCGCGGTGATGCGGACGAAACAGGCGACGACGGCAGCGCAGCTCGCGGCGGCCGGCCTGGGCGTGGCGCTGGTCCCGACGACGGCGCTGACCCGCACGTTCGCCGGGGCGCTGCGGCGGCTGAAGCCCGCTCTGCACCGCGACGTCGTCACGTTCACCTCGACGCCGTCGGATTCGCTCGTCCGGCGGTTTTCTTCGGACGTGACGCACCGCGGGATCGCCGTACCCGGTGTCCTGCTGGACAAACTCTCCTCAGCAACCCGTTAAGTCCACGTGAATGTGACAGATTCCCTACTAAGGTTTTGTGCCATCAGGACGAACTTCTCTTCGGAGCCCCGATTTCGCTGTGCCATTCGCCAAAGTTCGCTTCCATCGGATAGCTTGCTCCTACCGGTCAGTACCGGTGGGTGGGGCCGATCGGTGAGGCGATCAGCGAAGATCGAGGGAAGCGGGGACGCACCATGCCGAAGCACCGGCCACGTCGCAAGGCCACGCGCGGGGTCCGCCGCACCGCGGCCGCGCTCGCCGGCGGCGCGCTCGTCGTGCTGCCCACGCTGACCACCGGCCTGCCCGCGCCGGTCGTCATCGCCGGTGCCGGCGAGGCGCTGCCCGACCAGGCCGCCCCGCTGCAGCCCCCGAACATCGTCATGCCGCCCATCGCCGTCGACGGCAGCCTCCCGCAGCCGCCGCTGCCCACGCCGCTCGTCGTGCCCGGCGGGCACGCCGGCTCGGCGGGCATCTCCGGGCCGCTCGGCATCCCGGGGAGCATGCTGAAGGCGTACAAGAACGCCGCCGAGATCCTGGCCAAGGAGCAGCCGAACTGCCACCTCGACTGGGCGCTGATCGCGAGCATCGGCCGGATCGAGTCGAACCACGCGCGCGGCGGGTACGTCAACGCCAACGGTGACACCCTCGAGCCCATCCTCGGCCCGGTGCTCAACGGCGCGGGCGCGTTCGCCGCGATCCCCGACACCGACGGCGGCAAGTACGACGGCGACGCCGTCTGGGACCGCGCGGTCGGCCCGACGCAGTTCATCCCGGCCACGTGGAAGGGCTACGCCTCCGACGGCAACGGCGACGGCGTCTCGAACCCGAACAACATCTACGACGAAGCCCTGGCCACCGGGCGCTACCTGTGCTCCGGCGGGCTCGACCTCTCGACCGACGCGGGCCAGCGCATCGCGGTCCGCCGCTACAACAACTCGCAGTCCTATGTGGACACCGTGATGGCGTGGGCCTCGGCCTACCGCGGCGGCGTCGCCCAGCTGCCCGACAGCCAGGTGCCGATCGGCGCGCCCGACGCCCCGGACGCCGCCGCGGCGGGCGGCCCGGTCGGCGCGCCCGCCCCGCCCGCACCGCCGGTGGCCGCCCAGCCGCCGGGCTCCCTGCCGGGCACGTCGACGCCGCCGACCAGCACGTCGCCGTCGTCGTCGCCGTCGTCGTCCACGCCGGCCACGACGCCGGGCACCCCCAGCACGGACCCGGCGACCACCCCGCCGCCGTCGTCGTCCACCACGCCGCCGCCCGAGACCACGAGCACGACCCCGCCGCCGGTCACGACGTCGACCACCGCGGCCGACTCGGCGAGCACGCCCACCGAAACCACCACGACCAGCCCGACGGGATGAGCCCCGTGGAGCCGTTCCTGGTGCACATCCGCTGCGACACCGACGGCTACACCCATGCCGTCACCGAGGAAGAGTTCGCCGAGGGCCGCCGCGACGGGCGGTTCCGCGCGGTGTGCGGCCACGTGGTGCTGGCGGCGCCGATGATCGAGGCACCCGGCCGGTTCGACCCCGTGTGCCGCGACGTCCTGCGCGGAAACGGCGCACCGGAGCCTTCGGTGCCCCGGCAGGAACGCCGCCGGTCGAGGTGGCGCACCCGCCGCTAGCCGACCAGGGCCTGGATGCCGTCGAGCATGCGGTTCAGGCCGAACTCGTAGGCCGTGTCGCCCTGGGCCTTCGCGCTCTGGTCGAAGCCGCCGCCCAGCCAGATGCGGTTCATCGCCGGGTGCGCGTCGACCACGAAGTAGTTCTCCCAGAACGACGACCGCTGGTGCCACCAGGCCTCGGTCGACTGGCCGGTGCTGCGCTCGAGGCGGGTGTTCTCCGCGCCGAGGGCCGCGTTCGCGTCGACGTACGTGCCGATCCCGTTGGCGGCCGCCACGGCCTCGCGCGGCGGCAGGCCCAGCTCGTCCATGATGGACAGCAGGTACTCCTGGCCGGCCAGCTGACCGGGCCCGAGCGGCGGCCGGACCCGCGAAACCTCGCACAGCCACGGGTGGGTGCGGTACGCCTCGCGCGTCCGCTCGGCGTAGAGCGCCACCTGCTCGCGCCAGTCCGCCGGGCGCGGCTCGCCCGGACCGGGCAGGCGCCGCTCGACGAGCACGTCGTCGACCATCAGGTCGACCAGCTCGGCCTTGCCGGGCACGTACGTGTAGAGCGTCATCGTGCCGGCGCCGAGCTCCTTGGCGACGCGGTGCATCGACGCGGCGGTCAGCCCGTCGGCGTCCGCGACCGCGATCGCGGCGGCGACGATCCGCTCGATCGTCAGCGTCGGGCGACGGCCCCGGGTCGGCTCGGCGGCGGCGCCGCGAGCGCGCCAGAGCAACGCCAGCGTCCGGTCGACTTCGTCGGCGCCAGTGCGTTCGGCGGTCATGCGCTCCCCTCGCTCCCCCGCCGGAGATCTTACCCGGGCCGGCCGTCCGACCTGGCATTCTGGAGGCATGACCGGACGCAAACCGCCCAAGGTCTCCTTCCGCTGGTGGGTCGACCGGCAGATCGGCGAAGCCCGCGAGCGCGGCGAGTTCGACGGCCTGCCCGGCGCCGGCAAGCCGCTGCCGAAGCCCACCGGCAACGACGCCGCGACCGACTGGGTGCTGCGCGAGATCCGCAAGGGCGGCCACGACACGAAGGCGTTGCTGCCGCCGGCGCTCGCCCTCAAGCGCGAAGTCCAGGACCTGCCGGAACGGCTCGCCGCCGAGCGGGCCGAACGGCAGGTGCGGGAGGTCGTCGAGGACCTCAACGAGCGGATCCGCCAGGCCTACCTCAACCACCACACCGGCCCGCCGCTCACGGTGGCGCCGGTGGACGTCGAAGAAGCCGTCGAGAACTGGCGACGCTCACGAGCCGCGTCGTAGCAGTGCCCGTTCGGCCGCGGTCCACGCCGTCGTGGTGAGCAGGTAGATCCCGGCGGCCTGCGGGATGACCAGCGTCGCGAGCACCGTGCCGTAGGGCAGGAAGCGCAGGAGCCTGCCGCCCGGGACGTCCGCCGTGGCGCCGCGGCTCTGCAGGCGGACCGAAAACCACGCGACGAGCGCCAGCCCGGCCGCGATCACGAACACCAGCGGGCTGCCGGCCAGGCCGTGCGCGCCCAGCGGCGTCCCGAACAGCGTCGCGCCGAGCAGCGAGTTGGGTTCGCCGCCGACCGTGGGTGTCGTGAAGAGCCGGTACATGACCATGAAGAACGGCAGCTGCAGCAGCATCGGCAGGCAGCCGGCGAACAGCGAGGCCCCGGACTCCCGCTGCAGCTTCGTCATCTCCGCGGCCAGCCGCTCGCGGTCCTGGCCGTGCTTGGCCCGCAGGGCCTGGATTTCCGGCATCAGTACGGCCCGGGCGCGCTCGCCGCGGACCGCCGACCGGGCGAGCGGGTGCAGCAGCAGCCGCACGGCGAGAGTGAACAGGACGATGGCCGGCGCCGGGGACAGCGGGCCGGTGAACGCGTGGATCAGGTGGTACGCGCCTTCGACGGGCACGTCGAGAAAGCCGAACATGGGCAGCACTCCGCATGAGTGGAAGGGATGGGGGTACGCGGAATGGCTGCGCTGAAGGGGTTCCTACGCAGCCGTGCTGCGGGAACCGGGTGCTCGTGGCCTGCTGCTGCCGGGTCGGCCGGGGTCGCGCAGGCGGATCGACTCGGCGCGCCGGGCCCGGCGGCGCAGTGCGGCGACGCGGCTGCGCACCGGCACCGACCACAGGGCGACCTCGCGGCCGTGCGTGCTGCCGACCAGCAGCACGATCAGGAGGCTCGCCGCGGCGAGCGAGGCGAAGGCGACCAGCGCCGTCGGGCTGCTCACGACGGGGAACGCCAGCTCCAGCAACGTGTTCACGGCGGCCGTCCCCCTTCCTCCGCTCCCCAGGGTAGCGAAAACGCTAACAGCCCGACGGGCTGTAATCTGGTTCGATGAGAGGGCAACTCGTCGTCGTGCCGATCCTGGCCATGCTCCTGCTGTTCGGCGTGCCGTGGTGGACGCTCGTTCTCGCGCCGGAGTGGGGCACGGCGGGCACGATCGCCGGCACCGCGGTGCTCGCGCTGGGCCTGGTCACGATGCCGGTCGCCATGTTCCGCGGCCACTCTAAGCGCCAAAGCGACGCCTCCGCGCGCCTGGGCGACTCGCTGCTGGCCGTGATCTGGGTGCTGTTCAGCTGGTGCATCCTCAGCCTCGTGCTGCGGGTGGCGCTGCTCGGCGTCGACGACCCGCTGCGGTCGCGGATCGTCGCGGGCGCGACCGTGCTGGTGGCGGCCACGCTGCTCGTGCACGGCAACCGCGTCGCCATGCGGGTGCCGCCGGTGAAGGCGACCGACGTCGTCATCCCGCGGCTCGGCCCGGGCCTCGACGGCCTGCGCGTCGCCGTGCTGACCGACACCCACTTCGGGCCGATCGACCGGACCAGGTGGTCGGAGAAGGTCGTCGCGGCGGTCAACGCCCTCGACGCGGACGTCGTCTGCCACGCCGGCGACCTCGCCGACGGCGCGGTGGCGAAGCGCCGCAAGCAGGTCGACCCGCTCGGCGGCGTCCAGGCCGCGCTCGGCCGGTTCTACATCACCGGCAACCACGAGTACTTCGGCGAGGCCCAGGCGTGGCTCGACCACATGGAAGGGCTGGGCTGGGACACGCTGCACAACCGCTCGACGCTCCTGGAGCGCGGCGGCGACCGCATCCTGTTCGCCGGCATCGACGACCCGACGGGCGCGTCGTCCGGCCTGCCCGGCCACGGCCCCGACCTGGCCCTCGCGCTGGACGGCCGCCCCGCCGACGTGCCGGTGGTCCTGCTGGCGCACCAGCCGAAGCAGGTGCGCCAGGCCCGCGAGGCCGACGTCGACCTGCAGATCTCCGGGCACACGCACGGCGGCCAGATCTGGCCGTTCCACCTGCTGGTGCGGCTCGACCAGCCGACGCTGTCGGGCCTGACCCGGCACGGCCCGACCCAGCTGTACAACAGCCGGGGCACCGGCTTCTGGGGACCGCCGTTCCGCGTCTTCGCGCCCAGCGAGATCACGCTCCTCACCCTGCGCTCCGCCTGACCCCGGCGCCCCAGGGCCGTCTTGGGGCACTCGGCGGCCTCCGACAACTTTTTTTGTCTTGACAGTTTCGATCGTCGGGTGCCACTCTGGTCCGCATGACCACCACCGCGATCCGCCCCCGATCCCTCGCCCCTTCGACCACCCGCGGCCTGCTGACCTGCGGGATCCTCGCCGGGCCCGTCTTCGTCGTGACCGGCGTCGTCCAGGGCCTGACCCGCGCCGGCTTCGACTTCACGCGGCACCCCGCGAGCCTCCTGTCGAACGGCTCGCTCGGCTTCGTCCAGATCACGAACTTCCTGGTCACCGGCCTGCTGACGATCGCGGCGGCGGCCGGGATCCGGCGCGTCCTGCCCGGGCGGTGGGGGCCGAGACTCCTCACCGTCTACGGCGTCGGCCTGCTCTGCGCGGGCGTCTTCCGCGCCGACCCGCAGGACGGCTTCCCGGCCGGAACCCCCGCCGGCCCGCCCTCGTCGATCAGCTGGCACGGCACGCTGCACTTCGTCGCCGGTGGTGTCGGCTTCGCCGCCCTGGTCGCGGCCTGCTTCGCGATCGGCTCGCACCTCACGCTCGCGCGGGCCTGGTACTCGCGGATCAGCGGATTGCTGTTCCTCGCGGGCTTCGCGGGCGTAGCGTCCGGATCGACGAGCCCGGTCGTCACCCTCGGCTTCTGGGCAGCCGTGGTGATCGCCTTCGCGTGGCTCGCCGCCACGTCCGTCCAACTGCTGTCGCGAGGAGAGTCCCGATGAGCACGACGGTTTCGGCCGACGGCACGAAGATCGCCTACACCCGCGCCGGGTCCGGCCCCGCGCTCGTCCTCGTCGACGGCGCGATGTGCTACCGCGGCTCGTCCCCGAACGACGCGCTCGCGAAGGAGCTGGCCACGCGCTTCACCGTCTACACCTACGACCGCCGCGGCCGGGGCGAGAGCACCGACACCGGGCCGTACGCGGTCGAGCGCGAGGTCGAGGACCTCGCCGCGCTCGTCAAGGAAGCGGGCGGCGAGGTGTTCCTGTTCGGCATCTCGTCGGGCGCCGCGCTGGCGCTCGAAGCGGCGCGCAGCCTCCCGGTGACGAAGCTGGCGCTGTACGAGCCACCGTTCGTCGTCGACGACACCCGCCCGCGCGTCCCGGCCGACTATCCGGCGCGGCTCGACGCGGTGCTGGCCGCGGGAAAGCGCGGCCAGGCGGTGAAGATGTTCATGACCGAAGGCGTCGGCCTGAGCGGTGCGGTGGTGGCGACGATGCGGATCATGCCGTTCTGGGCCAAGCTCAAGCGCGTGGCCCACACGCTCCCGTACGACACGGCTTTGGTGGCCGACCACCAGTCGGGGGAACCCCTGCCCGCCGCGTGGCCCGAGGTGAAGGTCCCGGCCCTGGCGGTGGACGGCGGCCGCAGCCCGGCCTGGATGCGCAACGGCGTGTCGTCGCTGGCGAAGGTGCTGCCCTCGGCGGAGTACAAGACCCTGCCGGGCCAGACGCACATCGTGAAGGCCGCGGCGCTGGCCCCGGTCCTGACGGACTTCTACCTGAGCTGATGCGCATCCGGATCCTCGACGCCGACATCACCACCCTCGAGGTCGACGTCGTCGTCAACGCGGCCAACTCCTCGCTGCTGGGCGGCGGCGGGGTCGACGGGGCCATCCACCGCAAGGGTGGCCCCGAGATCCTCGCCGCGTGCCGGAAGCTGCGGGCCGGGCACTACGGGAAGGGCCTCAAGACCGGGCAGGCCGTCGCCACCACCGCCGGGAACCTGCCCGCGAACTGGGTCGTGCACACCGTCGGCCCCGTGTGGTCCGCGACCGAAGACCGCTCCGCGCTCCTCGCCGACTGCCACCGGAACTCCCTGGCCGTCGCCCGGGAGCTGGCCGCGAAGACCGTCGCCTTCCCGGCCATCTCCACCGGGATCTACCGGTGGCCGCTCGCATCGGCCGCCGCGATCGCCGTGGCCGCCGTGCGGGAGACCGGCGGGGCCGAGGAAGTGATCTTCGCACTGCGGGGGCAAGCCGCGATGGACGCGTTTCACAACTCCCTTGCCTGAACGATCACCGACCGGGCAGGGTGCAGACGTGCCCACCCGCGCCCTGGTCTTCGACTTCGACGGCACCCTCGCCGACACCGAGTCCGCCGTCCTGCAGTCGTGGCGGGAGCTGTTCCGGGAGCACGGGGTCGAGCTGCCGATGGCGGCCTGGTACGCCGTCATCGGCACGCAGCACACCACGCCCGCGATGTTCGCCCTGCTCGCCGAGCACGTCCCCGGCATCGACCCCGAGGCGCTGCGCCCCAAGAGCAAAGCCCGCGTCTTCCAGCTGCTCGAGAAGCTCGGCCCGCGTGACGGCGTCCGAAGCTACCTGGAGACGGCGAAAGACCACGGCCTCAAGCTGGCCGTCGCCTCCAGCTCGTCCGGGGCCTGGGTGAACCCGCACCTCGAACGGCTCGGCATCAACGGCTACTTCGACGCCGTCCTCACCGGGGACCTCCACAAGGCCAAGCCCGACCCGGACCTCTACCTCGCCGCGCTCGACGCCCTCGGAGCCGAAGCGGCGGACACGATCGCCTTCGAGGACACGCCCCACGGCGTCACCGCCGCCAAGGCCGCCGGGCTGACCTGCGTCGCCGTGCCGAACGCCATCACCGAGAGCCTCGACTTCGGCCAGGCCGACGTCGTGCTGCCGTCGTTCACCGCCAAGCCGCTCGAGGCCCTACTGACCCGCTAGCTCGAGCAGCCGGTCCAGGAACGGCAGCTGGCCCTTCACGAGCTTCTCGCGCGCGACGTCGAGCGAGAACCACTCGACCCGGTCGATCTCCGGAAACTCCTGCTGCTTGCCCGAGCGCGGCGGCCACTCCATGGAGAACGTCCCCGGCACCACCGAAGCCGGGTCGAGGTCGGCCTCGACCGCCCACGCCGTGACGGTCTTGCCCGACTGCTTCACCTCGCCCAGCGGGACGTACTCACCGGACGGCGCGGGCAGGCCCAGCTCCTCCTCGAACTCGCGCCGGGCCGCGTGCTCCGGCTCCTCGTCCGGGTCCAGCTCGCCCTTCGGCAGCGACCAGGCCGCCGCGTCCTTCTTCGCCCAGAACGGCCCGCCCATGTGCCCGAGCAGCACTTCGACGTCGTCGCCCCGCCCGCGGTGGAGCAGGAGCCCGGCACTGCGTTTGCCCGCCATCGACACAGTCTGCCGAAAACCCGTTCAAGATTTTTCCGCGGGGTTGTCGAACCGGGGAGAACCCACTCGACGCGTAGGCAGAAGGCAAGGAAGAACCCAGGGAAGGAACCCCGATGACCACCACGATCGCCCGCGAGACCCAGACCACCGCCACCAGGACCGCCCCGGCCAAGGGCGTCGTCATCGGCGCGAGCCGGATCGTGATCTCGTTCCTGTTCGGCTTCCACGGCTTGCAGGGATTCGGCTTCTTCGGTGGCGTCGACGGCCAGGGCGGCGGCGTCCCGTTCGGCTCGTTCCCCGGCTGGTGGGGCAGCGTCTTCGAACTCGTGGGCGCCTTGCTGCTGCTCGTCGGGCTCGCCAGCAGGCCGGCCGCGATCCTGCTCTCCGGTGTGATGGCCTTCGCCTACTTCACCGTGCACGCGCCGATGGGCCTGCTGCCGCTGCAGAACATGGGCGAGCCCGCCGCGGTCTACTCGTGGATCTTCCTGCTGTTCGCCGCGATCGGCCCGGGCCGCTTCGCCGTCGACACGCTGATCAAGCGGCGACGCGGCTGACGGGAAACGCGCGGTCCGATCAGTAGCCGCCCTGGGCGGCTGCCAGGTCGGACCGCGCCATCACGTGTTCCATCAGGCTGGTCAGCACCTGCTTCGTCGACTCCCGCTCGCGGGCGTCGCACAGCAGCAGCGGGACGTCCATGCCGACGTCGAGCGCCTGCCGGACCTCCTCGGTGCCGTAGCGGTACGCGCCGTCGAAGCAGTTCACGCCGACGACGAACGGCAGGTTGCGGCGCTCGAAGAAGTCGACGGCCGCGAAGCAGCTGTCCAGCCGGCGGGTGTCGGCCAGCACGACGGCGCCGAGCGCGCCCTCCGCCAGCTCGTCCCACATGAACCAGAACCGGTCCTGCCCCGGCGTGCCGAACAGGTACAGGATCAGGTCCGGGTTGATCGTGATGCGGCCGAAGTCGAGCGCGACCGTCGTGGTGGTCTTCTGCTCGACCCCCGAGAGGTCGTCGACGCCCTCGGACGCGGTCGTGATGACCTCTTCGGTCCGCAGCGGCGGCACTTCGCTCACCGAGCCGACCATCGTGGTCTTGCCGACCCCGAACCCGCCGGCGATGAGTACCTTGACCGCGGTCGCGGTCAGGTTCCGCCGGGGGTCAGAGTTTCCGGATGCCATCAAGGACCGCCTGCAATACGTGTCGGTTGGGGGATTCCTGAGCCGGTGCCGCGGTACGGAACAGCACCAGGTTCTGCTCGATGAGGTCGCTGAGCATCACCTTGACCACGGGCAGCGGCAGGTCGACGCGCGCGGCGACCTCCGCCACCGAGACCGGCCGCTGGCACAGGGCGATGATCCGCGCGTACTCCGGTTCGAGCATGCCCGCTTCGTGCGCGGTGCGCAGGGCGACCACGAGCGTGATGAGGTCGAGCCCGAGCGTGTCGGACCGGGTGCGGCCGCCCGTGACCGCGTAGGACCGGACCAGGGGGCCGGCCTCGTCGTCGAACCAGGCTTCGTGCCGTCCGCTCATGGCGACGTGGGCAGGACGCCGGCACCGGTCCGCGGGGCCGAGGTGAGCACCTGGCCGACGCGCTTCACCATCAGGTTCATCTCGTACGCGACCAGCCCCATGTCCGCGTCTTCGCGAGCCAGCAGGGCGAGGCAAGCGCCTCGGCCGGCCGCCGTCACGAACAGGAACGCGTGGTCCATCTCGACCATCGTCTGACGGACGTTGCCGCCGCCGAAGTGCCGTCCGGTCCCGCGCGCCAGGCTCTGGAACGCCGAGGCGACCGCCGAGAGGTGTTCGGCGTCCTCTTCGGAGAGGTTGCCCGACCTCCCGATGAGCAGGCCGTCCGAGGACAGGACCACGGCGCGGTCCGCCCCGGCGACCCGCTTGACGAGGTCGTCCAGCAGCCAGTCGAGCTCACTGACGCCTGAGTTGGCCATTACTCGCGCTCTCCGTACCTGTCGTCGTTCTCGGCTGGTTCTTCGTCACGGCCGCGGCGGGTGCCCTGCTGGAAGGCGGACAGCCGGCTGCGGGCGGCCTCCGGCGAATCCAGCCGGACCTCCTCCCGCTCCTGCGCGGCGGGCTTGTCTTCCCGCAACTGCGGAACGAGGCTCTGCTGACGTCGCCGCTGGGGCAGCGGCGGGCGGCCCGGGGCCTCCGGGCGACGCGGCTGCTCCGGTCGGCCTTGGGGCATCGCGGGCCGCGGCTCCGACGGCGGCCACACGGGCGGCTGCGCGGCCGGGCGGGCCGGACGCGACGTCCGCACCGGCGGCGCGGGCGGGCGCACCGCGGCGACCGCCGGCTGCGCCTGCGTCGGCTGGCTGACCGGCTCGGAGACGGCCCCGACGGGGACCGGCGTCGGCGCGGACGGCGGCTGCGCGGGGGACGGCGACGTCACCGGCATCGGCGGGGCGGCCGGGGCCGGGTCGGGCTGCGACACCGGCATCGGCGGCTCGGTCCGGTGGCGGGCCGGGCGGCGGACCGGCCGCCGCAGCGGCGCGACCTCGTCGTTCACCGGCTCCGGCTCGACCGGGTTCGGCACGAGCTCCGGCTTCGGCGGGGTGATCGGCTGCTCCGGCTCGGACTCCGCCAAGGGGGCCAGCAGGTCGGTGCGCACCAGCACGATGGCGCGGGTGCCGCCGTAGGCCGACTCCCGCAGGTGCACCTGGATGCCGTGGCGGGCGGCCAGCCGCGCGACCACGAACAGGCCCAGGCGGGGCTCGTCGGACAGCGCCATGATCCCGAAGTCCGGCGGGCTCGCCAGCATCGTGTTGATCTCGTCGGTCTGGTCCGGCTCGAGCCCGAGGCCCTGGTCCTCGACCTCGATCACGACGCCCTTGCCGACCACGTTGCCGCGCACCTCGACCCGCGACTGCGGCGGCGAGAACGACGTCGCGTTGTCGATCAGCTCGGCGAGCAGGTGCACGAGGTCGCCGACGACCGGGCCGCGGATGGCGATCTGCGGCAGCGCGGCCGTCTTGACCCGGGCGAAGTCCTCGGTCTCGGCGGACGCGCCGCGGACCAGCTCGGCCAGCCCGACCGGGTTGCGCCACT
The DNA here is from genome assembly GCF_040629235.1 of Amycolatopsis sp. NPDC005961. NCBI lineage: Bacteria > Bacillati > Actinomycetota > Actinomycetes > Pseudonocardiales > Pseudonocardiaceae > Amycolatopsis > Amycolatopsis sp. NPDC005961. The sequence goes on from NZ_JBEXVF010000036.1 coordinate 18,945, forward strand.
GCCGGCCCGGCTGCCCGCCACCGAGGATGATCAGGTTCTCGGCGTTGCGGCGGGCGCGCGTGGAGAGGTGGTCGAGCTGGAACAGGGTGTCCAGCTGCTCCGGGTCCTCCTGCTTGCGCTCGGCCTGGTCGAGCACCTTGAGCTGGCGGTGCACGATGACCTGGCTGCGGTGGGCGATGTTGAGGAACACCGCCTTGGTGCCCTCCTTGATCTTCGCCTCGTCGATGGCGGCCGCGATGGCGGTCTGCTGCGCCTTGTTGAACGCGTCGGCGACCTGGCCGATCTCGTCGGTGCCGTGGTCGAGGAAGTGCCCGCCCTCTTCGAGGTCGACGGGCTCGCCCGCCTGGACCCGGGCGACCAGCTCGGGCAGCCGCACCTCGGCCGCGTCGAGGGTGTCCTCGCGCAGCCGGTGCAGGCGGCCGATGAGCCGGTTCGACAGCCGGACGGCGACGAACACCACGAAGACCGCGAACAGGACCGCGATCACACCGGCGATCAGCGACTCGGTGAACGTCGAGTCGGCGTCGTTGATCGCGGCCTGGCTGGCGTTGGAGCTCTGCAGCACGAAGATGCCGGACAGGGCGTCGCCGACCAGCCGGGCGCTGGTGCGCCACTGGTCCTGCGCCACCGGCAGCTTCGACAGGTCACCGCGCAGGAACGCGGTTTCGACCTGGTTCACCGTCTGCCACGGCTGGCTGGCCAGCAGCTGGTCGTACTTCGCCTTGACGTCGGGGATCATCTTCGGCGCCGACGCGTCCAGCTGCGCGTGGTAGGCACCGACCTGCTCGACGTAGTTGCGGAAGTCGTCGCTGCTCAGTCCGCCCGCCGCGAGCCCGGCGGCGGCGAGTGCGTCACTGCGCTGCATCGACTCGGCCGCGGTGAACATCGGGATGGCGGTCAGCCGGTCGAACGCGTTCTGCGCGCCACGGGCGTTCTGCGCGAGCCCGGCCAGCCCGTCGGTGAACTGGTCGATGATCTTGTTGTAGAAGGTGTAGGCCTGGCCGATCTGGATCTGGCCGCTGTCGACCGCCTGCCGGGTCTGCGGGAGCTGCTGGAAGAGCCCGAAGAACGTGGCGATGTTCTTCTGCACGCTCGGCGGGGTGTCGTCGTAGCCCGCGAAGTTGTCCTTCAGGTACTCGATCGTCTTCGCGGCGTTCTGGTCCGTCTTCGGGCGGACGGCCGCGAGCACGGCGCGCTGGTTGCCCTGGCCCGCGAGGAGGCTCAGGGTCGCCTGGCGCTCTTGCTGCAGCGCGCCGAAGAAGGGGATCGACGGGGCTTCCGAGCCCCGGATCCGGTTGACGTAGTCACGGCCCGTGACGGCGTCGTAGATGAGGTAACCGGCGAGGGCCACACCCACGAGGAGCAAGGCCACACTGGGGATGAGCGCGATCGTGAGCACGCGCTTCCGAATCGAGGATCCCCGGTTGCGTCGAAGAGAAATCTGCTTCACCTGGGTCCGTATTCCTTCCGGCAGTACATGGTTTCGGGTCGCCCGAGGCGGTCAACACCCGGATTCCGACCAGCCGGATCAACATCACCGTGGTCTGCTTCGCCCGCGACGACGGTATGCAGCCCTTCAGGGCGCGTCAAGTCCGTGGCGAGAACGTGATCTTGAAACGGTGACCCGTCCACACTTGCTGCCTGCGCTTGGAAAGTCCACCACCGAAAGTCGTGACGTTCGTCCCAGCACTGTTTCCGTTCCGCCCCTTGGGTGCAGGCTCTTCGGTGGTGCGATCGACCCAAGCGCCGCGGCGGGGTCCGCTACGTACGTGAGCGCCGGATGGTTCGGTGAGAAAGGTCACGGGCCGGCGACGGCAGGCGGCAGCGCGCGCTTCGTCCGGGGTTTGCGGCTTCCCCAAAGCGGAATTGCACGGCATTCGCCGTCATCGCCACGGATTCCCCGGACGGCGAGCCGGAATTCCCCCCATTCCGCATGCGCGCTGGTTCGACCACTCCGCGTGGCACCTCGCGGAGGCCTGGAACCGGTTCCGCGGCGTCAGCCCCGGAACTCGGCGGCGAGGGTGTTCCAGAACTGCAGTTCGTAGCTCTGGAAGAGCCGGGCGTAGAGGTGGGCTTCGCGCTCGTCGAGCCGGCGCGCGTCGAGACCGGCCTGGATCGCGGCGAGTGCTTGTTCTTCAATTTCCGGAACGTCCGCGGCGAAGAAGTCGAAGAAGGCGCATTCGGCGTCGGTGAAGCCGTAGTGCCGGCGCATGCCGGCGGCGACGTCCGCGCAGTACCGGCCGAAGGCGGCGAAGTTCGCGTAGATCCCGGCCGCCGTCGCCGACGATTCGCCGTTCAGCGCGAGCCACGCGACGTAAGCGGGGTAGGCCTGGCAGCCCGCGCGCGGCCGTTCCTTGCCGTGGTCCGGACCAGTGGCCTCGAGCAACGCGTCGAGCATCCCGTTCGCCTGCTGCTCCCCCGGCGCGAGGCCGCCGAAGAAGGTGCGCGCGTTCGGCTCGTCGGCGCGGGCGGCGAGCGCGTGGAAGCTCCGCCAATCGGAAAGCGTGATCCGCTTCTCCTCCGCGGCGAGCGCGGCGAACACCGCGCGCGGCGCTCGGCCCGACGTGATCAACGGGACCAGCTCGTTGTCGTCGTCGCGCGGTGCGAGCTCCCGCTGGATCTCGTCGAGCAGTTTCCGGGCCGATCGCGTCATCGTTTCCCCCTCGAAGTCCTCACCCCATTGAAGCGCGGTTCGCGCACCGGCGCCCGTGTGCACTGTGGACGGTCGTGGGGAGCTGACCGCGAGAGGCCGTGTGAAGGGGGCGTTTGACGTGGCCGCGATTCTCTATCCACCCGGCGCGGGAGCCAATACAGTGTGGCTTTCCGCCGCTTTCGAGGAGGCCAGCGTTGACCACCCCGTCCGTCGCCGAGCAGACCGAGGGCCTGACGATCCCGCGGCTGCTGCACCGCAACGCGGTCGACTACCCGGACCTGCCGGCGATCACCTCGCTCGACCTCGAAGGAAAGCCGACGCTCAGCTGGCTGGAGTTCCGCACCGCGATCGCCGAGGTGTCCCGCGGCCTCGCCGGGCTCGGGCTCGCCGCGGGCGACCGCATGCTGATCATGGCGCCCGGCTGCCCGGACCACATCATCGCCGACCTCGCCGCGACGCACCTGTCCGCGATCCCCTGCACCGCCTACGCCACGCTCAGCCCGGACCAGATCCGGTTCGTCGCGCGGCACAGCGCGGCGCCGGTCGTCGTGCTCGGCGGCGAGTCCGAGCTGACGCGCTGGCAGCCGGTGCTCGAGGACCTCCCGGCGCTGCGCCACATCGTCGTCATGGACGCCGCGGCCATCCCGGACGGCGACGACCGGTTCCTCTCCTTCGCTTCCCTGCGGGAGCAGGGCCGGGAAGCGCTTGCCGCCGACCCGGACGTCTTCGAGCGGTCCTGGCAGGAGATCAAGCCGGACGACCCGCTGTCCATGATCTACACCTCCGGCACCACCGGCGACCCCAAGGGCGTCGTGCTGTCGCACCGCAACGCGATCCACCAGGCGTACGCGGTGACGGAGCTGCACCACCCGCCGATGCACGCGACGAACATCGCGTACCTGCCGCTCGCGCACATCGCCGAGCGGGAGCTGTCGATCTACCTGCCGATCGTGTGGGCCGGCCACGTGCACACGCTCGCCGACCCGTCCGGCGTCGTCGGCGCGCTCGGCCAGGTGCACCCGGAGAGCTTCTTCGGCGTCCCGCGCGTGTGGGAGAAGATGGTCGCCGGGCTCAAGAACATGCTCGGCGGCGTCCCGGAGGACCGGCGCACCGCGTTGCTGCAGGCGAACGAGCTGCTGCAGCAGGGCTACAAGCTGCGCAGCGCCGGGCAGCCGGTGCCGGCGGAGCTCGCCGAAAAGATCAAGCAGACCGACGAGGCCGCGCTCGCCCCGATCCGCTCGCTGCTGGGCCTGGACAAGGTGCTGGTCGCCTCCAGCGGCGCGGCCGCCCTGCCGGTGGAGATCATCTACTTCCTGGCCGGCCTCGGCCTCGAGATCTGCGAGGTCTGGGGCCTGTCGGAGACGACCGGCGCGGCGACGTCGAACTCCGGCTCGGACTTCCGGGCCGGGACGGTGGGCAAGCCGCTCGACGGCGTCGAGGTGAAGCTCGCCGAAGACGGCGAGCTGCTGGTGCGCGGCCCGATCGTCTTCCTCGGCTACCTGCAGGAGGACGGGACGATCGAGGACGCCACCGACGCCGACGGCTGGTACGCCACCGGCGACATCGGCACGATCGACGAAGACGGCTTCGTGACGATCACCGACCGCAAGAAGGAACTGATCATCACCTCGAGCGGCAAGAACATCGCGCCGACCCGCGTCGAAGGCCTGCTCAAGGAGCACCCGCTGATCGGCCAGGCGGTCGCGATCGGCGACGACCGGCCGTACGTGACGGCGCTGATCGTGCTCGACGACGAGATCGCGCCCGGCTGGGCCGCGGCGAACGGCGTCGAGGCGTCGCCGGACGAGCTGGCTTCGCACCCGGCGGTGCGGGCCGAGCTGGAACGCGCGGTCGAGTCGGCCAACAGCAGGCTGGCCCGGATCGAGCAGATCAAGCGCTACCACGTGCTGCCGAAGGCGTGGACACCCGAGTCCGGCGAGCTCACGCCGACGCTCAAGCTCAAGCGCCGGGTCATCAACGACCGCTACTCGACCGACATCGAGGCCCTCTACGCGGCCGTCCGCGACCCGGAGCCCGCCGCCGGGTCCTGATCGCGACCGCGGCTTTCACGTGAAGGCTCCGCCCCCAGGTGGCAGCCTTCACGTGAAGGCCGCGCCTCAGGCCGTGCGGGGCGAGGTCGAGTCCGTCCACTTGCGCAGCCGCGGCGGGACGCGCTTCTCCAGGCCGTAGTTCTCCAGGTGGGCCGAAAAGACCTCGTCGAACGCCTTCTGCACGGTCTCGGTGTCCCACACCGGGCGTTCGAGGATCGGCTGCTTGAGGAACGGCTGGCCCATGACGTGCAGCTGCGGGCCGTTGCACCGGATCATCTGGCCGGTGATGCCGTGCGAACCCTCGCCGAGCAGGAACAGCACGACCGGCGCGATCCGCGACGGCGTGCGGTCCGGCGGGCAGGCGCGCAGCGAGCGTTCGGACTTCCACACCATCCGCGTGTGCGCGAGCGGGCAGACGGCGTTGACGCGGATGCCGGCCTCCTCGAGGTCGAGCGCCCACGAGTAGGTCAGCGACGCGACCGCGCCCTTGCTCGCCGCGTAGACGCCGAGCTTGCGCTGCCCGAGCGACGCGCCCGAAGAGATGTTGACGATCGAGCCGCCGGTGCCGGCGCCGACCATCGCCTTGATCGCGGCCAGGCCCGTGTTCACCACGCCCATGACGTTGACCTGGACGAGCTCGGCCGCCTGCTCGGCGTCGTCCTCCCAGGGGAGCGCCTCGTAGTTCAGGCCGGCGTTGTTGACCAGCCCGTCGATCCCGCCGAACTCCTTGACGCACAGGTCGACGATCTCCTGGGCCTCGCCGGCCTCGGCCACGCTGTGCCCGCTGGCGACGGCGCGGCCGCCGTGCGCGCGGATGTTCTCCGCCGTGCGCTCGGCCAGGTCGACGTCGATGTCGTTGACGACCACCGCCCCGCCCGCGCGCGCGACGTGCACGGCGAACGCCTCGCCCAGGCCCCGGCCGGCACCGGTCACCACGACCGCCTTGCCCTGCATCAACCCGTCCATCGTCATCTCCCCGCTCTGCGCGCGCCGACGGCGGCGCGGTCCGCCCACCCCGGCCGGCTCTGCGTCCAGTCTTGGCCCATTCGGTCCAGTGGGGCAGCGTCGCGACGACGAGCGGCCGCCGCCCTGCGCCGAGCGAATCCGGTTCGATCAGTCCGGAGGTACCCGCGAGCCGGTCACTGCCCATCGCGGCCCCTCACCGTGCGGGTAACCCGATCGGCTCCGAAGCGGACGGTGACGCGCGTTCCGGGGACACCGGCGCGTAACCGGCGGCATACTGTCAGTGCTTCCGGGCGGTCAGCCGTGACTCCCCCGGACGGGGTCGTCACTGGCGAGGCACAATGCGGGCGATCCATATTCACTCGATCGGGGGACGGTGGTTACGAGGTGACGACACGCGCGACACCCCGGTTCCGGGCCGTACTGGCCAACCGGGAGTTCCGCGCGCTGTGGTTCGCCGAAACGCAGTCGATGCTCGGCGACCAGCTGACCATCGTCGCGCTGGCCATCCTGATCTTCGACCGGACCGGGTCGCCGCTGCTCTCGGCCGTCGTCTACTCGCTGACGTTCCTGCCCGCGCTCGCCGGCGGGCTCGGGTTGTCGCAGCTCGCGGACCGGTTCCCGCGGCGCGCGGTGCTGGTGACGGGCTCGCTCGCGCAGGCCGTGCTGATCGGGCTGATGGCCGTGCCCGGGATGCCGATGGGCTGGCTGTTCGTCCTCTTCGTCTTCGCCCGGCTGGCGAACGCGCCGGGCAACGCGGCGCAGAACGCGCTCGGCCGCGAGATCTTCGCCGACGACGACGTCTACCTGCAGAGCCAGGACCTGCGCGGGATCACGAACAACACGGCGATGCTGGCCGGCCTCGCCGCCGGCGGCCTGCTGGTGACCGGCATCGGCACGTCGTGGGCACTGGCGATCGACGCGGCGACGTTCCTGGTCGCCGCCGTCGCCGTGCGGCTGATGGTGCTGCGGCGAGCGGCCGCGGGGGACGGGGGCGCCCCGTGGTTCGGCGCCATCCGGCAGGTTTTCGGCGACGAACGGCTCCGCGTGCTGCTCTACCTGTCGTGGCTCGTCGGCCTCGCGGTGATCCCCGAGGGCCTCGCCGCGCCGCTCGCCGCACAGCTCGGCGCGGGTGACCAGGCGGTGGGCTGGCTGCTGGCGGCCGATCCGCTGGGCTTCGTCGTCGGGACGTTCCTGCTGTCGCGGTTCGTCTCGACGGAGCGCCGGCGCCGGCTGCTGGGGGTGCTGGCCGCGCTGCCGCTGGCCGCGCTGGCGGCGTTCGCGCTGCAGCCGAACCTGGCGTTCGCGCTGATCCTGCTCGCGCTGGCCGGCGCGACGGGCGCGTATGTCATCACGGTTTCGGCCACGTTCATCACGTGGGTGCCCAACGACATCCGGGGCAGTGCCGGTGGGCTCTACCGGACCGGGCTGCGCGTGGCCCAGGGCGTGGGCGTCGGCATCGGCGGGCTGGTGGCCCAATGGGTCGGTTCGGCGAACACGACGATCGCGCTCGCGGGGGCGGTGGGGCTGCTGCTGGCCGTTCCGGTCGCGTTGTCCTGGCGCCGGGCCGGCGGAGCGGAGCCGGGGCCACGGGCGTCATGAGCGGGGAACGGGATCTCCCGGCCGGGACGGATCAGAAGTCACGGTTGGCCATCGGGTGCCACCTCTCTGTGCAACCAAGATCATGAATGGCATTCACGAGCGTCTCGGGCGACAATTCGCGGGTGGTTCAGAAGTCGCGGTTGCGCATGGGGGCCACCTCCGTGCGGGGAGAGTCTCGCAGAACCTTTTGCGCCGCGTTCCCGGCAGTTCCTCCGGGTCCTCGGCAGGTCTGTTGCTGTGGGATGGTACCCGGCCGTGGAATGCGTGAACACTCTGCCAGGTACCGATGAGATTACTCAAGGCGGCGACTAGGCTGGAAAGGAGGTGACCAATTGCATCCAGGACCGGACGGCGACCCCGGCCAGCCGACGCGGCCGCCCGGGCCCGGCGAGGCCGGCGGCCCGGACGCGGCGGACCAGCGCGTGACCACGGACGAGTCGGCGACCACGACCGGTGGTCCGCTCGCGACCGCCCGGAGCGGCCACGCGTACCTGCCGCGCAACTGGGCGCTGTGGCGTCGCCGGCCGGTGCAGGTCGCGTTCATGCTCGGAGCCGAAGCCGTCGCCGTCGCGATTCTCGCGACCGCTTTCGCGCGCTCGCCGATTCCGTCCGGAAACGACTGGATCAATTTCGCCATTCTGGCGGCGGGTGCCACCGTGCACATTCAGCTGACCCAGCGCCAGGAAGAGCGCCGGCGCGACCGGACGAAAACGGTCCTGATCGACCTGACCGCCGTCTGGACGTTTTCCGCGGCGATGATCCTGCCGATTCCGCTCGTTTTGTTCGTGATCGCGGTGGTCCGGGCGCAGCACTGGTTCATCGCGCGCCGACCGGCCAACAACTTCGTTTTCTCGTCGATCACGCACGGCCTCGCGGGCACGCTCGCGCACGTCACGTACACGTCGCTCGGGCCCCACCTGCTCGGGCCGCCGGACTGGAGCGGCTTCCTCCGCGAGTTCGGCACGATCGTGCTCACCGGGGCCATCTACGAGGCCATCCAGATCGCGTACGTGGGCGGGGTCCTGCTGCTCGGATCCCCCGCCGGGCGCACGGTTCGTAACGTGCTCGGCAGCCCCGCCGACAACACGCTCGAAGCGATCACCATCGGCCTGGGCGCGGTGACCGCGATCCTGCTCGCCGCCGTGCCGCCGATGGTGGCGGTGATGGCCGTGGTCACCGTGGTCTTCAATCGCCTCGCGGAACTCGATCAGCTCCAGAACGACGTCCGGACGGACCCGAAAACCGGGATTCTCAACATGCGCGGCTGGTCGGAGTCGGCCGAGCGGGCACTGGAACGGACCGCACGATCGGGTGATCAACTGGCGCTGCTGATGGTCGATCTCGACCACTTCAAGTGGATTAACGACACCTATGGACATCCGGCGGGTGACGACGTGCTCCGCACGGTTGCGCAAACCCTCGACGAAGTGACGCGCCCGAGCGACTTGGTCGGCCGTTTCGGGGGTGAGGAATTCCTCATTCTGCTCCCGGACATCGACGAAGAGTCGACGTGGGACGCGGCCGAGCGCGTACGCGTGGCGATCGCCAAGCTGCACATAGTGACCACGGACAAACGCGGCGACCCGGCCACGATCGCCGACCGGACCACGTCGATCGGAGTGGCCCGCCACCCCCGCCACGGCGACACGCTGGAGCGCTTGCTGCAGTCCGCGGACGCGGCGGTGTACCTGGCGAAGGAGAACGGGCGGGACCAGGTGTGCTTCGCCCCGGATACCCCGGGAGGGGGACTCCCGGTCACGCCCCCAGCCGAACCGTGAGCGCGAGCTTCACCAGCACCTCGGCGGACGTCCCGGCGGCGGCCGGGTCGAGCCGCAGGCGCTCGCCGCGGTAGCCGGCCGACTCCAGTCGCAGCACGCGGGCGCCCGGTGCCGGGCGGGGATGGCACCAGTGGCGGACGACCCCGGTGCCGTCCGGGTCCTTGGCCAGGACGAGGTATTCGTGGCCGAGATCGTCACTGACCCGGCCGAGACCGTTCCACCACAGCGCGCGCAGGACGAGGCTCGCACCTTCGCGGACCAGCTCGGCGGGTGGATCGGCCCGGACGTCGACCCGGAACCCCCGCTCGCCGACCCGCACCGAACGGACTTCGAGGAAGCCACTGGACGGGCCGGCCTCGCAGCGATCCTCCGGCGAGCAGCTCGTCCCGCACCCGGCCGCCGGCGGATGGCCTGCCTCGCGATCCGCCCGCACACCCCCCGCCACACAGCCGGCGGCGCCGTCCCGCGCCGAGCCACTCGCCGCGCAACCGGCAGGGCCGCCTCCCGCCGAACCACTCGCACCACAACCGCCAGCACCGCCACGCGCCTCGCTACCCGCCCCAGAACCAGCGGCGCCGTCCCCCGCCGAGCCACTCGCCGCGCAACCAGCAGGGCCGCCTCCCGCCGAACCACCCGCCCCACAACCAGCAGCACCGCCCGAGCCACCCGCCCCAGAACCAGCGGCACAGCCCCGCGCCGAACCACCCGCACCACAACCGACCGCACCACCCCGCCTCAAGCCCGGCCCACAACCACTACCGACCCGCCACACCGGAACCTCCCGGCCCCCGTCCTCCGGTCGCGGCAGCAACGCGGCCACCACCAGCTCCGCCGCCCGCCGTCCATCCGCTCCGTCCGGGACCAGCGCGACCCCGCGCAGCTCGTCCGCGAGCAGCCGGGCACCCCCGGCCTCCGCCCAGCCCGAAGCCGCCGCGTGCAGGCCCGGCTCCGCCTTCAGCCGGTCGAGCAACCCGCCACGACGCCGACCGCTGAACCGAACCGCCCGGACCAGCCGAGCCGCCTCCGGAGACGGTGGGCCGAACAACCCCGTCATCGCGCGGTCGAGCGCCCGCAGCTGCGATCCCAGCACCACCCGCACCACCGCAGACGGACACCGGACAGCCAGCTCCGCAACCGGGCACTCCCGCAACGCGGAAGCGAGCACCCGCAGCTCGGCGGGGACCGGGCGCAACGCGGCTCCGGGCGCCAGCCGGCGCAACGCGCACACCGTGTTCTCCACCGGCACCGAACGTCCGTCGGGATCGGTCGCGTCCACCGCAACGCCTCCTGGTCCCCCGGACGCAGTCTGCGCCGCGCCCGCTCGTCGCGGAACGTAAGAACGGGCAGCCCTCCGCGCCACCCGATCGGGCAGGGCCCGGCTCGGGGGTTAGCCCCGTGTCGCCGCCGGGACGGGGCTGGCACCCTTGAACCCATGCCAGCCCCGACCGAGCCGTCTCGTGTCCGCCGACCCTGGTCGACGTCCGGCTGGCTGCTGCTGGTCCTCCTGGTCGTCTTCGCCTTCGGCCTGATCGCCTCGCGCCCGCCGGCCCCGCCGGACCAGGGCCCACCGACCGGCGACGTGCTCGCCGCGCAGAACGCCATCGAGGCGCTCGTCCACCCGGGCCCGCACCCCGACGCGCTCGCGCGGCTGCCGAAGGACTTCACCGCGCTCAGCGGCGTCACCCCCGGTGCGATGACGGCCCGCGACGGCACCGTCCGCGCCGTCCACGTCGACGGCGGCTGCTCGACGCCCTGGGGCGACGACAACACGAAGTGGGACTACGCCGTGCCGTGCAAGGCGCACGACCTCGGCTACGACCTCCTGCGCTACGCCGACCGCAAGGGCCACCCGCTCGGCCCCGAGGTCCGTGAAGCCCTCGACAACCAGCTGTCGCACGACATGCACCACGCCTGCGACCTCAACCCGATGAACTCGGCGGGGACCTGCCGGGTCGTCGCGTCCTTCTACTCGGCCGGCCTGGTCGTCAACTCGTGGCACCAGCGCTGGGGCCCTCCGGTCGGCGACCCGATCGGCCCGATGGTCGCCGGCGTGCTCGTGATCGCCTGCCTGCTGGTCTTCCGGCTGCGCGGCTGGCTGCGGGCCCGCCGCGAGCCGCGGCTGCCGGCGCCCGCCGCCACCCCCGCCGAAGTCACCCGGTGGGCGTTGCTCGGCGCGGGCGGGGTCGTCCTCCTGCTCCTCGGCGAGTCGGTGACGGCACTCGCGCACTGGGCCGGCGCGGCCGAGACGTCGCTCTGGCCGCTGACCTGGCTCGCCCAGCTCGCCCCGCTGATCTTCTTCGCCGGCGGCCACGCCAACGCGGCCGGCTGGCGCACCGAACAAGAGCACGGCGGCGGCTACCGCCACTTCCTCGCCGAGCGCGCCAGCCCGCTGCTGCGCCCGGCGCTGATCTTCGCCGTCGTCGCCCTCCTGACGCCACTCGCGCTCGAGCTCCTCGGCATCCCGGCGGGGACGACCGCGACGGTCATGCGGATCGCGCTGCACCCGCTGTGGCTGCTCGGGGTCTACCTGCTGACGATCGTCTGCGCGCCCCCGCTGCTGGCCCTGCACCGCCGCGCCCCGGTGAGCGCGGCGGCCGGGCTGCTCGCGCTGGTCGTCGCCGGCGAACTGGCCGCCGAGGCGACCGGTTCGCCCCTGCCCCGCTTCGCGGCGACGTTCGCTCTCGCGCTCCTCGCCCAGCAACTCGCCTTCGCGCACGCGGACGGCGTACGCCCGTCACGACGGCTGCTCGCCGCGGCCGCCGCGACCGGTGTCGCGGGCCTCGTCGTGGCGAGCGTCCTGCGGGACGGGCCGCCCGTCCTGCTCGGCAGCCCGGGCGCCCCGGCGGCGTTCTCGGCGCCGCCGTGGGGCGTGCTGCTGCTCGGACTGGTCCAGCTCGGCGTGCTCGGGCTCCTGGCCGGCCCGCTGGGCAGGCTCGGCGACCGGCCGCGCGTCGCCGCCGCGTCCCGGTTCGTCGTGCGCGCGCCGATGAGCCTCTACCTGGCGTTCCTCGCCGGGATGCTGCTGCTCGTGTCCGTCGTGTACCTGCCCGGCCGGATCGCCGACGGGCTGACCTGGCTGGTCCGGCCGCGCACGCTGGTCGCGGTCGGGCTGCTCGCGGTGCCCGCGACCCTGGTCTTCTGGTGGTTCGAGCGGCACGGCCACCACGGACGGCGGCCCCGCGCGGCCGAGCTCCCCGGCCGCCGGACCGTCGTGCTGACCAGGGCCGCGGCCGGGTTCGGCATCGGCTACGCGACGCTCGGGGTGTTCGGCTTCGCGCTCACCCGCTTCGGCGGGGTGGCCGCCGACGCCGACCTGCTGGGCCTGCGGCTCGACCCGATCCAGAGCCTGGTGCACCTGCTGCTCGGGGTGCTCCTGCTGCACACGATCCGGCTCGGGGCGGGCGCGGCGACCGGCACCTGGCTCACCACGGCACTCGCCTGCGCGCCCTCGCTCCTGTTCGCCGACGGCGGCGGCACGTCCGAGCTCCTCGGCGTCACGCTGCACGCGGCGACGGCCGGGTTCGCCCTGCTCGCGACGGCGGGCACTCTGCTGCCGGCTCGCAGACCGGCGAACGCGACGTCCTGACCAGGCGAAACCGGCTGACGTGCGGGAAACTGGGTGGTGCATGCCACATTCACAGGGGGATGTGTAACGCTACGGCAACCAGGTGAAGGCACCATGCGTCCATCCTCTGGCAGTACCGATCGAAGCAGTGAGGAGTCGCCCGCGTGGATCACCCGCCTCGGAACGGGCAAGGCGACCGCCGCCCCGCCCGGCCCCGGCAGGAAGAGCCAGGCCGGCGCACCGCACCGCCGCGCCGCCCGGCGCCCCGCCGCGAGCCGGTGGACGCGCGCCGCACGGCTCCGCCGCCTCGCCGTCCCCAGCCGCGGCCGGCCCCGCGGGCCCGCCACAACTCCTTCCGCGGCGCGAAGATCGCGCTGGCCGTTGTGTCACTGCTGGTCATGGGCCTGACGGGGTACGCGTGGGCCGCCATGCAGGGCCTGGTCAACGGGCTGAACTACGCGAACGTGATCAGCGACGGCGGCGGGGGCGACAAGCCCGCCGACGGCGCCCGCGACATCCTGCTCGTCGGCCTCGACAGCCGCACCGACGCCCAGGGCAACCCGCTCTCGCGCGAGGTGCTCGACGAGCTGCGCGCGGGCGACTCCGACGGCGAGCTCAACACCGACTCGCTGATCTTCGTGCACATCCCGAACGACGGCAGCAAGGCCGTCGCGATGTCGCTGCCGCGCGACTCCTACGTCGACATCCCCGGCTACGGCAAGCACAAGATCAACTCCGCCTACGCCAGGGCGATGCTGCAGGCCCGCAAGGACCTGCAGAAGCAGGGCGTCACCGACCCGAAGGAGCTCGACGTCAAGGCCAACCAGGCCGGGGCGAAGGAGCTCATCGAGACCATCGAGAAGCTCACCGGGTCGACCATCGACAACTACGCCGCGGTCAACCTGCTCGGCTTCAGCGACATCACGAAGGCCATCGGCGGCGTCGACGTCTGCCTCAACAACAACGTCAAGGACCAGTACTCCGGCGCGAACTTCACCAAGGGCCAGCACACGATCTCCGGCGTCGAGGCGCTCGAGTTCGTCCGGCAGCGCCACGGCCTGCCCAACGGCGACCTCGACCGGGTCGTCCGCCAGCAGGTGTTCATGGCCGGCATGGCCCGCAAAGTGCTCTCGGCGGGCACGCTAACCAACCCGGGCAAGCTGTCCGACCTGATCGACGCCATCAAGAAGTCGGTCGTGCTCAACCAGAACTGGGACATCTTCGGGTTCGCCCAGCAGATGAAGGGCCTGACCGGCGGCCAGCTCGAGTTCCGCACCATCCCGGTGAAGAACGTCGAGTACAAGACCCCCGAAGACGGCACGGCCATCCAGGTCGACCCGGCCGAGGTGAAGCAGTTCGTCCAGAGCCTCGCCGGGCCGCAGCCGGGCCAGACGGCGCCGCCGGCGAACCAGGCCGACCCCGCGAACAAGGCGACCACGGTCGACGTCCGCAACGCCTCCGGCAAGACCGGCCTGGCCGCGAGCGTCGCCAAGACCCTCGACGCCAAGGGCTTCACCTCCGGCGACACGGCGAACGCGACCGCGCGCAAGACCACGGTCATCTGGGTCCCCAAGGGCGGCAAGGACAAGGGCCAGGCCGTCGCGGACGCGCTCGGCGGCTCGCCGACGATCCAGGAGGACAAGAGCGTCTCGGCCGGCCACGTGATGGTGTTCCTGGGCTCGGACTACCAGGGCACGGCCTCCGACGCGAGCGCCGGTTCCGGCGCCGCCGCGGGCTCGTCGTCCCAGGCCCCGGCCCCGCCGCCGGTCGCCGACGAGGACAAGCCGATCACCGCCGAAGGCGTCCCCTGCGTCAACTGACGGCGCCCCGGTCCGACTGTCCATCAGGGACACTGCGATCGGTTTAGTGTTCTGCAGACTGCAATTTGCAGGCATGGCCACCTGCCGTTAACCCGTTCGGCCTAACTCGCGCAATCGGTATCAAAGACATGCCCGGAATCGCGTAAGGGCCGGGGGCCTGCGCACTTACATACATGTGAGGGTGCACCTGCACGGGAATCTTGTCACCACCGTGCGAGTGCCGCGGGAGAGCACGGCAGGGGACATTGATGTGCTGATCGACGCTGAGGACTATCAGCGGATTCTCGGAGACGAGCTCCGCAAGCTCAGGCGCAGCCGAGGGTGGACGCGCAAGGAGCTGAACCAGCACCTGCAGAGCGAGATTTCGCTGCAGACGCTGGCCACCTACGAACTGGGCACCAGACAGTGCTCGGTGGTGCGCCTGGTCGAGCTGTGCGTCGCGATGGACGAGCTGCCCCAGGACCTGCTGGCCAAGGTGCACCGCCGGGTGTTCGTCGACGAGCCCGGCCGGGTCCGCGTCGACCTGCGCAAGGTCGTCGCCGACGCGTCGGACGAGCTGTTGCCGTTGCGCCGCTGGGCCGAGGACCGCCTGCGCCAGTCCGGCGAGCACGGGGGCGCCGAGGTCGCGCTCGACCTGCCGGCGCTGGAGCGCATGGCCGAGCTGTGCGGGCTGCCGACGGTGGACCTGATCGGCCGCCTCCGCCGCTACGTCTCCCGCTGATCCGCGGCGGTCCCCACCGGCCTCCTCCGCCGGTGGGGACCGCCCGGTCAGCCGACGAGGAAGTCCTCGCGCCGCACCTTGCGCGTGTCCAGCCAGTACCGCCAGGTGAAGCCCGGCCAGATCGTCCGGTTGACGCCCTTCGCGTCCAGGTACCAGCTCTTGCAGCCGCCGCGCGTCCAGATACCCTTCGCCAGCTTGCGCTGGATCGAGGTGTTGAACCGTTCCTGCACCTCGGGCTTCGGCTCGATCGCCTTGCCGCGGGCCAGCCGCAGCGCTTCGGCGACGTAGGAGATCTGGGCCTCGATCATGAACACGACGGAGTTGTGCCCGAGGCCGGTGTTCGGGCCGAGCAGGAAGAACAGGTTCGGGAAGCCGGCGACGGTGATCCCGAGGTGCGTCCGCATCCCCTCGGTCGCCCACTCCTTGCCCAGGTTGCGCCCGTCGCGCCCGACGATCTCCAGGTCGTCGAAGGCGTCGGTGACGTGGAAGCCGGTGCCGTAGACGATGACGTCGGCCTCGTGCTCGACGCCCGCCGCGTCGACGACGCTGTGCTCGCGGACCTCCTTCACGCCGTCGGTGACGACGTCGACGTTGTCCCGGGCCAGCGCCGGGTAGTAGTCGTTGGAGATGAGCACGCGCTTGCAGCCCATGGTGTAGTCCGGGGTGACCTTGCGCCGCAGCGCCGGGTCGGTGATCGCGCGGTCGATGTTGCGCTTGGCCAGGCGCTGCCCGAGCTTCATCACCCACGACTGTCCGTTGAAGCCGATGGCGCGCGCTTCGAGCATCCAGTAGAGCAGGTTCCGGTAGGCGCGCTGGGCCGGCGGGAACGCCTTGAACAGGGCGCGCGTGCGCCCGGACATCTCGTGGTCGGCCTTCGGCATGATCCACGGCGGGGTGCGCTGGAACAGCGTCAGCTCCCCCACCTCGGGCGCGATCTTCGGCACGAACTGCACCGCGCTGGCGCCGGTGCCGACGACGGCGACCTTCTTGCCCTTCAGGTCGACGTCGTGGCGCCACCGCGCGGAGTGGTAGGCCGGGCCCTCGAAGTTCTCGATGCCGGGCAGCTCCGGGATCATCGGCAGGTGCAGCGCCCCGACCCCCGCGACCAGCGCACCCGCCACGAGCTCGTCGCCGCCCCTCGTGGCGACGTGCCAGCGGTTCTCGTCGGCGTCCCAGCGGGCGCCGGTCATCTCCTGGCCGAAGTGGACGAAGCGGCGCAGGTCGTGCTTGTCGGCCACCTCGCGCATGTACCGCCAGATCTCCGGCTGCGGCGAGTACGCCCGCGACCAGCCCGGGTTCTGCTCGAAGGAGAACGAGTACATGTGCGACGGGATGTCGCAGGCACACCCGGGGTAGCTGTTGTCCCGCCAGGTGCCGCCGACGTCGTGCGCCTTTTCGAGGATGACGAAGTCGTCGCGCCCCTCCTTGCGCAGCTGGATCGCCATGCCGAGACCGGAGAACCCGGTCCCGACGATCACGACCCCGGTCTCCGTGCGGTTGCCCATCGCGCCTCCCGGTTTACTGTTACTCGTCGTCCAGCTTACTCAGAGTAGGTTACTACCGGTAGAGTGTCGCCCGTGACCACCGCGAAGCGCAAGCGCATGCCCCGGGCCGAGCGGATGCGGCAGATGGTCGAGGTCGCCGAGCAGGTGTTTTCGGCGCGCGGCTACGCGGCGGCGTCCATGGACGAGATCGCCGAGCTGGTGGGCGTCTCCAAGCCGATGCTCTACGAGTACTTCAACTCGAAGGAAGGCCTGCTGCTCGCCTGCATCCGCGAGTCGCGGTCGATCCTGCGCGAGGTTACCGAGCAGGCGACGGTCGGCGCGGCGACCGCCGAGGACGCCCTGCGCCGCGGCCTGCTGGCCTTCTTCGTCTTCATCCGGGAACGGCGCCAGGCGTGGTCACTGCTGCGCCACGAGATGGCCCTGATCGGCACGCCGGCCGCCGACGAGGTCGAGGAGACCCGCCGCCAGCAGACCGACCTCATCGCCGCCCTGATGAGCGGCTACTTCGACAGCGGCGACGACCTCCGAGCCGAAGCGGCCGCGGAATTCGTGGTCGGAGCGTGCGAACGGCTCGCGATCTGGTGCGAACGACACGATGAGGTGAGCCCCCAGCTGGCCACCGAATACGCCATGGACGTGCTGTGGAGCGGCCTCCAGCGCCGTGCACGGTAACCTGCGCGTGCATTAGGCCATTCGGTCGTTACTCAGCGCTGTCGTGTCGTGTGACACAGAGTTGCTCTACGGTACTCAAGACACGGTAGAAAGTGTGCTGGACCTTCACGACCGAGAGGGGGCGCGGACAAAGTGACCAAGAACCAGCGTCATGGAATCGCTACGACCGCGTCACGGTTGTGTAAGGCATCGAGAGGGGCGTGAGGCAGATGGTGGAAGCGATCACGGCGACGTACGTCCAAGAGGACGCCGACTGGGCGATCACGGTCAGCGGCCGCGGCAAGGAGCTGACCGCCCGCGCACCCGGCATCATCGCCGCGCGCGACCGGGCCGACCAGCTCGTCGAGGAACTCGGTGGCGACGGGAAGAACACCGTCGTCCACCTGCTCAACGGCAGCGCACTGGACTTCACCCAGGCGTACATGACCGCGCGGCTGACACTCCCGAAACAGGCACCACTCGAGATCCCGCCGCCCGGCAGCGTGCCCAAGCAGCAGACCACCGAGAAGACCCCGGAAGCCGCGGCCCCCGAGAAGAAGCCGCAGCTGCCGCCGAGCAAGCAACTCCCGAAAGCAGTCGAGGAGAGCAAGCCGGCGGCCGAGCCGGCCCCCGCCACCGAGAAAGCAGCCGAGGCCCGCGCCTGAGCGCTACTTGAGCAGCTTGCGCACCAACAGGACCACCACGAGGATCCCCCCGCCGATCAGCGGATACTTGACCTTGGGGTTGTCCAGCTTGACGCGCAGGCCGTCCTTCGCCGACTCCGCCAGCTTCTTCGGGTCGGCCTTGACGGTCAGCTGATCCAGCGTCGAAGCCAGAGCCGTCCTGGCCTGCTCGATCTCACGCTCGATCGTCTCGGGATCGCGAGCCACGTGTCCTCCTCGCCGCAGGGACTTCCGAACCCCAACCTAGTCGACCGCCCCACCGCGGCCGCACCGGCCACACCGCACGCTACGCTTCCCAGTGGCTGGGGCCCGTAGCCCAATTGGCAGAGGCACACGGTTTAGGTCCGTGCCAGTGAGAGTTCGAGTCTCTCCGGGCCCACGCTCATGAGTTCCGGCTTCGGCGCTTCGCGCCTTCGCCGGACTCCCTCGCTTCGTCATTGCTTCTGGGGGTGCGACCCCCAGACCCCGCCCGGGGGCTTCGCCCCCGGACCCCCAGCCGTGGTTGCCTGGCGTTGTTGGCCCTCTGTTCGTGGGGGGTCGCTTAGCTCAAGTCAGGTCGGGTCAGGTCAGGTTGACCGTGATGTGGGGGTTTAGGGCCTGTAGGAAGTCTTTTGCTTCGAAGATCTCTCCTGCTGAGGCCACTCCCTTTGTCTTTGTTCTTCCCGTCAGGATTCGGTCCACCGCCTCTACCGCCAGGGGTGCGCTTACCGCGTAGATGTCCTTGCCTCTTGCCGTTGCTTGGCGTTGCCTGCCTTTTGCCTGGACTGTTACCTCGACCACGAACGTCTCGGGTTCGGTGCGCCTGGCGGCTGCGGATAGGTCCTCTGCCGCCTTCGTTGTCATGTAGCTCGTTACTCTCGGGACCTTTACGTGGCTGGGGATTGTCACTATGTCGGCCATTGAGAACTCCGCCAGTACCTGGCGGGGGCCCAGTGGGGCGGGGAAGTTCCACTCTTGGGTTCGGAGGGCTTCCGTGTGGTGCTGCAGGTGGCCGTCTGTGAAACGGATTCGCTTCGCTCCTCGGCGCTCGTGGGATTTCTTGCCTGCCGCCAGGGTTCCCGGGGTGGGGTTCCAGGCGGTCAGGCCGTAGGCCACGTGGATCTCGTCCGCCTCCTCCCAGTCGTCCATGGCCGCCGTGGCCAGCAGGTCGGCCAAGCCTCCGAAGAACGCCATTGCCGGTACCACCGTTGTGTCCACCTTCAGGGCGAACGTGTCCAGGTTGGCTTCGATTTCGGCCGCTACGTCGACGTACGGGATGTTGGCGCGTGCTGCTGCCTCGATCAGGGGGATTGCCGTTGTCGCGAACGGGCCCGCGCAGTTGATCACTGCCGCTGCGCCGTTCAGTGCGCGGTCCAGCGATTCCGGGTTGTCGACCGTCGCCTGGCGGCCGCCCGGGAGCCTGGTCGCGTCGCGGCCGGAGAGGATCGGGTCGAAGCCGCGTCTGTGCAGCTCAGCCACTACGAAACGTCCTGTGTGCCCGTAGGCGCCGTACACCAGTACCGAAGTCATGGGGCAATCCTCGTTGGGGTTGTCCGTTGGCGACAGTGTCCGGAACGACGTGATGCGTACACTTTCGGACATGCATGCCGTTGCGCTCGCCGCCACCGATGGGATGCTGTCCTTCGAGCTGACCATCGCCGCCGAGGTTTTCGGTGAGGATCCGCGGTACGGCTTTGCCGTCTGTGGCTCGGCTCCGGTGCGGGTCGGTCGCTTCCTCCTCGAACCCGATCACGGCCTCGAGCGGCTCGCGCGCGCCGGTACGGTCATCGTGCCCGGCTGGGCCGACGTCGATGCCGACCCGCCCGCGGACCTGGTCGAGGCGGTGCGGGCCGCGCACGCGGCCGGCGCGCGCGTGGCGTCTCTCTGCACCGGTGCCTTCGTGCTGGCCGCCGCCGGGCTGCTGGACGGCCTCCGCGCGACGACGCACTGGGCGCACACCGAGGTCCTCGCCGCCCGGTTCCCGCGGGTGACCGTCGACGCGGACGTGCTGTACGTGGACAACGGGAGCGTGCTGACGTCGGCGGGCAAGGCCGCGGCGATGGACCTCTGCCTGCACCTCGTCCGCGCCGACCACGGCCCGGCCGCCGCCAACGCGGTCGCCCGCCGGCTCGTCGTGCCGCCGCACCGGGCCGGCGGCCAGGCCCAGTACGTGTCCACCCCGATCCCCGCCCGCGACGACCACCCGCTCGCCGCGCTGCTCCCGTGGATCACGGCCCGGCTCGACCAGCCCCTGACGGTGGAGGACCTCGCTCGCCAGGCGAAGGTCAGCACCCGCCACCTGACCCGCCACTTCCACGCGGCGACCGGCACGACGCCGCTGCGGTGGCTGCTGGTCCAGCGCATCCGCCGGGCGCAAGAGCTGCTGGAGAAGACGGACTCGGGAGTGGACACGATCGCGGCGGCGGTCGGCATGGGCACGGCGACGACGTTGCGCAGGCACTTCAACCGCACGGTGGGCGTACCCCCGGACACCTACCGGCGCACGTTCCGCGGCTAGGGTTCCCCACTCGAGAGTCAGTAGCGCACGTCGCTCTGCAGCAGCGGCGGGTACACAGTGGACGGTTCGCCGTCGACCGTCGCGCCCGCGAACTGCAGCATCGCGCGCTGGGCACCGTGCATCGGGGCCGGGTAGTCCAGCGTCGGCGCGGAAACCTCGTCCAGGCGCGCCAGATCCGCCGCCGAGAGCGTCACTTCGAGACCTTCGAGGTTGCCCGTCAGGTGCTCCAGCCGCCGGGCGCCGACGATCGGGACCACCGTCCCGGGCCGGGCGCGCAGCCACGCCAGGGAAACCGCCGCCGACGTCGTCTCCAGCGCCGAAGCGATCGAGGCCACCTCGTCGATCACGGCGTACTCCTCCGGCGAGGGACCCCCGACGAAAGCCGCGCGGGCGGAGTCCGGCACCGCGGCGTCGCGCCGGTACTTCCCCGACAGGAAGCCGTTCTTCAACGGGCTCCACGGCGTCAGCGCGATGCCCTGGTCGAGCGCGAACGGCGCCAGCTCCCCCTCCACGGTCCGCGCCAGCAGCGAATACTCCACCTGCAGCGCGACCAGCGGCGTCCAGCCCCGCAGCAGCGCCGTCGTCTGGGCCTGCGCCGTGACCCACGCCGGGGTGTTCGAGAAACCGACGTAACGGATCTTGCCCGCGCGGACGAGGTCGTCGAGGGTCCGCAGGGTCTCCTCGATCGGCGTGTGGCGGTCCCAGTTGTGCAGCCAGTACAGGTCGAGGTGGTCGGTCCGCAGCCGCCGCAGCGACTCGTCGAGCTGGGCGATGATCGACGCGCGGCCCGCGCCACCGCCGTTGGGGTCGCCGGGGAACATGTTGCCGAAGAACTTCGACGCGAGCACCACGTGCGAGCGCAGGCCCGGCCGCGCCGCGAAGAAGTCGCCGAGGATCTTCTCCGAGTGGCCGTTCGTGTAGAAGTTGGCCGTGTCGACGAAGTTCCCGCCGCGGCCGAGGTACGTCTCGAGGATCTTCTCGGACTCTTCGACGCTGCAGCCGGCACCACCGGCGTCCTCGCCGAAGGTCATCGCGCCGAGCGCGAACGGGCTGACCCGCAGCCCGGACCGGCCGAGGGTGACGTACTGGTCGAGTGACATGGAACTCTCCTCTGGTGTCGGATTGACCACCACCAGAAAACCGTGAATCCCAGGTGAACGGTAGATTGATCGTCGCCTTCTCTTGCACGATCCTCTCGACTTCGATGGTCACCGGCAAACCGGCGTGCTTTCCTTGAGGGGTGCTGACCGAGCTTCGCGACCTCGTCGCCGCCCACGCGCGCGCCGACCTTCGCACGCCGATCCCGGGCCTGCTGCTGTCCGAAGTGGACACCAGCGAGCCGCACCACTCGCTGGCCGAGCCGCTGCTGGTCGTCATGGTCCAGGGCGGCAAGCGCCTGCTGCTCGGCGAGCAGGTGCACGAGTACCGCGCGGGGCAGTACCTGCTGGTCAGCACCGATCTGCCGGTGACCGGCCACTTCGTCGGCGCGACACCGGAGACGCCGTCGCTGGGCGTGGGGCTGGCCCTGCGGCCCGCGGCCATCGCCCCGCTGCTGCTCGACGCCCCGCCCGGCCGGTTCTCGCGCACTCCGCCGGCGTCGCCGATCGCGACCGGGGACGCCGGGCCCGAGCTGCTCGACGCCGTCGTCCGGCTGGTGCGGCTGCTCGATCACCCCGCCGACGCGCGCGTGCTCGCGCCGCTGATCGAGCGGGAGATCCTTTGGCGGGTGCTGACCGGCCCGCACGGCGACCTGGTCCGGCAGATCGGCCTGGCCGACAGCGGGCTGGCCCACGTCGGCCGCGCGATCCGGTGGATCCGCGAGAACCACGCCGAGCCGATGCGGGTCGACGAGCTAGCGAAGCTGAGCGGGATGAGCCCGTCGGCGTTCCACCGGCACTTCCGCGCGGTCACGGCGATGAGCCCGCTGCAGTTCCAGAAGCGCATCCGCCTGCAGGAAGCCCGCTCGCTGCTGCTGGCCGACGCGGGCGACGTCGCGGGGGTCGGGCACCTCGTCGGCTACGACAGCCCGTCGCAGTTCAACCGCGAGTACCGCCGCCTGTTCGGCGCCCCACCCGGCCAGGACGCGGCCCGGCTGCGCGCGGCCGCCGCCCCGGCCGGGCCGCGGCTGCCGTGAGGTCCGATCCGTTCAAGACCCGCGGCCGCCCCGGTGCGACGCTGGGCGCATGGCTGTGAACCTTTCCGCGGCGGCGTCGTTCATGGCGACGCACGCCCGGCTCCTCGACCGACGCCGCTTCGAGCTGCTCCGCGGCGAAACCGGCGCCGACGCCGTGCTGGCCGCCGTCGACGGCTACCGCAATCCCGACGGGGGCTACGGCTGGGGCCTGGAGCCCGACCTGCGGGCGCCGGAGAGCCAGCCCGGCGGCGCCCTCCACGCCTTCGAGGTGTTCGAAGAGGCCGGGCCGGCGACCACCCCGCACGCGGCCCGGCTCTGCGACTGGCTGGCTTCGGTTTCCACGCCGGACGGCGGCCTGCCGTTCGCCCTGCCCGTGGCGGACCCGGCGGGCTGCGCGCCCTTCTGGGTCCAGGCGGACCCGGCGCGGGCCGCTTTGCAGAGCACGGCGTTCGCCGCGAGCGCCGCCCTGCGCGTCGCCCGCCACGACCGGGCCGTGCGCGAACACCCGTGGCTCGCCGCGGCGACGGAGTACTGCTTCCGCGAAATCCGTGCCCTGGACGAGGCCCCGCACGCGATCGCGCTGTCGTTCGCGGTGGGTTTCGTGGACGCGGCCCACGACTTCCACGCCGAAGCGGCGACGCTGCTGGACCGGCTGGCGCCGTTCGTCTCGCCGGACGGCCTGGTCCCGGTGGCCGGCGGGTCCGACGGAGAAACCTTGCGCGCACTGGACTTCGCCCCGCTGCCGGACCGTCCGGCCCGCGCGTTGTTCAAGGACGCCGTGATCGACGCGGAGCTGGAGCGGCTCGCCGGCGAGCAGCACGACGACGGTGGCTGGCGGGTCGATTTCGCGAGTTATTCACCCGCGGCGGAGCTCGAGTGGAGCGGTTACGCGACCGTCCGCGCGGTCTCGATCCTGCAGCGCAACGGCGTGCTCTGAAGATCTACACGAGCAACGTGGGAGTTCACCCGCCCGTGGCACGTCGTGTCACGGGCGGTGAGCGGTTACGCGGCTTCCGGTGAGCGCGGCCGTACCCGTACTGTGACGGGTAAGCCGGTGCCCGGAGGTGAAGCATGTCGTCGCGCAACCCGTTGAGCTGGTTCACCCGCTGGGCCGACTGGTTCGAAGAGCGCGGTGTCTACGTGCCCGGCGAAGAGAGCCGCGCGGTCGATCCGGTCCGGGATTTCGGCTGGTTGATGGCCTCCTGGGTGGTCGGCGTGGCGATCTTCATCCTGCTGTTCGCCCTCGCGGTTTAAGTGGCATGTCGGCGGTGATTGTCACCACCCGTGCCGTTCCGGTCACGGATTGGCCACGGGGCGGCACCAGGTGCGCGACAACCCCCCGTGTCTCCTCGTAACCACGCGCGATCACGGCCACAGTGGAGCGGGTTCGCCCGGCACGCCCCGTTGCCGAACGGCACCCCCGAACCGCCGACTGGAGTACCCGCGATGGCGCTCGCGCGCACGTGCAAGATCATGTTCACCACAGGACTGCTTTCCCTGGCGGTGGCGTGCGGGGTCCCCTCGGCTCAGGAGGGCACCGCGGCGCTCGGCGCGGGCGGCGGCCAGGCGGGTGCGAGCGCGGCGCAGGCGGGCAACGACCTCAAGTTCGGCGCCGACCACCGGTTCGCCAGCGGCGTCACCATCTCGGTCGGCTCGCCGGAGTCGTTCCAGCCCAGCGCGTCGGCGTACCCGCGCAGCTCGCGCGGCGCGGCCTTCGACGTCCAGCTGACGAACGACGGCGCGACGACGTACAAGCTCTCCGGCCTCACCGTCACCGCGACCTCGGCGGGCAAGCCGGTCAAGCAGGTCGTCGACACGACCCAGGGGTTCACCGGCATCACCGACGCGGGCAAGGACATCCCGCCCGGCCGCTCGGTGCACGTCACCCTGGCGTTCGCGGTACCGCAGGAGCCGACGCAGCTGCGCCTGCAGATCCGGCCGAGCGCGACCGAGGCCGCCGCCGTCACGTACTGCGGTCCGGCCTGAGGTTAGGCTCGGCCCTATGACCGAGCGACTTTCCCCCGGCGACGAAGCCCCGGACTTCACCCTGCCCGACAGCGAGGGCAAAGACGTCTCGCTGCGCGACTTCCGCGGCAAGTCCGTCGTCGTGTACTTCTACCCGGCGGCGAGCACGCCGGGCTGCACCAAGCAGGCCTGCGACTTCCGCGACAACCTCGCCGAGCTGAACGATGCCGGCTTCCAGGTGATCGGCATTTCGCCGGACAAGCAGGCGAAGCTCGCGAAGTTCGTCGAGACCGAGAAGCTGACGTTCCCGATGCTGGGCGACCCGGACAAGGGCGTCATCGAGGCCTGGGGCGCGTACGGCGAGAAGAAGAACTACGGCAAGACGTACCTGGGCGTCATCCGCTCGACGTTCGTCGTCGACCCCGAGGGCAAGATCGCGCACGCCTTCTACAACGTCCGCGCGACCGGGCACGTGGCGAAGCTGATCCGCGACCTCGGCGTGGCTTCCTGAGGCGTCAGCCTTCCGCGAGCTCCCGCAGCGCCGGGAGCAGGGCCCGCAACGCCCTGCCCCGGTGCGAGACGGCGTCCTTTTCGGACGGTTCCAGCTCCGCCGACGTCCGCGATTCGCCGTCCGGCTGGAAGATCGGGTCGTAGCCGAACCCGTTGGTTCCTCGCGGCGAGCGCACCATCGTCCCGCGCCACTCGCCGCGGACCACCGTCTCCTCGCCCGACACCAGGACCAACGCCGCCGCGCACACGAACTGGGCTCCACGGCGCTCGTCCGGGACGTCGCCCAGCTGGCCCAGCACCAGGTTCAGGTTCGCCTCGTCGTCGCCGTGACGGCCCGACCAGCGGGCCGACAGCACGCCCGGCATGCCGTTCAACGCGTCGATCGCGAGGCCCGAGTCGTCGGCGATGGCCGGCAAGCCGCACGCCGCCACCGCGTCGCGGGCCTTCGCCACCGCGTTGCCCTCGAAGTCCGGCGCCGTCTCCGGTGCCTCCGGGAACTCGGGGACGTCCGCGAGACCGAGCACCTCGATCCCCGAAATGCCTTCGGCGGCAAGGATTCGCTCGAGCTCGCCGAGCTTCTTCGCGTTGCGCGTGGCCAGAAGCAGCTTCGTCACTTCGAGCCCTTCTTCTTGTCCGGACGCGGCTCCGGCAGCTCGCCCGGGTACGGCAGCGCCAGCGCCTCGTTCTGCAGCCGGGTCAGCTCCTCGCAGCCCGCCTGCGCCAGGTCCAGCATCTTGTCCAAAGTGGACCGCGCGAAGGTCGCGCCCTCGCCCGTGCCCTGGACCTCGATCAGCGTGCCCGCGTCGGTGGCCACCACGTTCATGTCCACCTCGGCGCGCGAGTCCTCCTCGTACGGCAGGTCGAGCCGCACGCGGCCGTCGACCACGCCGACGCTCACCGCGGCCACCGAAGACGACAGCGGCTGCGGGTCGTTGAGCCGGTTCGCCGCGCCCAGCCACGTGATGGCGTCGGCCAGCGCCACGTAACCGCCGGTCACCGCGGCCGTGCGGGTGCCGCCGTCGGCCTGGATGACGTCGCAGTCGATGACGATCGTGTTCTCGCCCAGCGCGGCCAGGTCGATGCAGGCGCGCAGCGAGCGGCCGATCAGCCGTGAGATCTCGTGCGTGCGCCCGCCGATCCGGCCCTTGACCGATTCGCGGTCACCGCGGGTGTTGGTCGCGGACGGCAGCATCGCGTACTCGGCGGTCACCCACCCGAGCCCGGACCCGGCCCGCCAGCGCGGCACGCCTTCGGTGACGCTCGCCGCGCAGAGCACCCGGGTGTTGCCGAATTCGATCAGCACCGACCCCGCCGGCCACTGCTGGAACCCCCGGGTGATCTTGATGTCACGGAGCTGGTCGTCGTTCCTGCCATCTTTTCGAGCCACGGGAGCACTCTAGAACCGGCGGCTCAGACGTCGTAGACGGCACCCTGCTTGACGACCTCGGCCCCCGGGAACTCCGCCGACGCCTCGGCCAGTACCGCGCCCGCGTCCGTCCACGGCGCGATGTGCGTCAGCAGCAGCCGCCCGACCGCGGCGTCGCGCGCCAGCTCGCCCGCCTGCTTGCCCGACAGGTGAACGCCGGCCGGGCGTTCGGCCGAATCCGTCCAGGACGCCTCGGCGAGCAGCAGGTCGACGCCGTCGGCGAGCTCGTTCAGCGCCGCGCACGGCCCGGTGTCGCCGGTGAACGCGAGGATCCGGCCGCCGTAGGAGATACGCAGGCCGTATGCGGGGGTCGGGTGGTCGACCTCGACCGCGACGACCTCGAACGGCCCGATCCGGAACGGCTCCGGCCGCAGCGGGTGGAAGGCGTAGACGTCGGTGAGGTCGGTGGTGGCCCGCTCGGTCTCGTTGGGCGCGTACGCGTTCGCGAGCCGCAGGGGCGCGTCGTGCGGCGCGTACAGCGGCAGCAGGCGCGGGCGGGCCGGGTACGGCGGCGCCGGGTGGTAGCGCCGCAGGACGGTGAGCGCGCTGACGTCGGCGCAGTGGTCGGGGTGCAGGTGCGTGAGCACGAGGGCGTCCAGGTCGAACGGATCGGCCACGGCCTGCAGCTGCGCCAGCGTGCCGTTGCCGAGTTCGAGGCCGAGCAGGAAGCCCTCCGCCTCGACCAGGTAGCCGGACGCGGCGGTGTTCGGCCCGGGGATGCTGCCGGAGCACCCGAGGATGGTCAGTCGCACTTCGACACCCTAAGCGCCAAGACGCCTGATCACGCGGTGGTGGGAGCGAGGACACCCGGGGCGAACCCCATGAACCGCGCGGCGAGCCGGGTGAACGGCTCGGCCGAGCCGGTGGCGAGGAATTCGTGCCGCGGCGGCGTCTCCCGCGTCGTCAGCAGGTCCCGTTCGGTGAGGATCCGGACGACGTCCTTGGCCGTCTCGTCCGCGCTCGAAACCAGGGTGACCTCCTGGCCCATCACGATCTGCAGCACGCCCTGCAGGAGCGGGTAGTGCGTGCAGCCCAGCACGAGCGTGTCGACCTCGGCGTCGAGCAGCGGCTGGAGGTAGCCCTGCGCGAGCCCGAGGACCTGGCGCCCGGAGGTGATGCCGCGCTCCACGAAGTCGACGAACCGCGGGCAGGCGACGCTGGTGAGCGTGATGCCGGGCGCGGCGGCGAACGCGTCCTCGTAGGCGCGCGACCGCACGGTGCCCTCGGTGCCGATCACGCCGACGCGGCCGGTGTGCGTGGCCACGACGGCGCGCCGCGCGGCGGGCAGGACGACCTCGATCACCGGCACGTCGTAGCGCTCGCGGGCGTCGCGCAGGCAGGCCGCGGACGCCGTGTTGCAGGCGATGACCAGGGCTTTCACGCCGCCCTCGACGATCTCGTCGAGGGCCGCGAGCGCGTAGCTGCGGGCGGTGGCGATCGGCAGCGGGCCGTACGGGTTGTGCGCCGTGTCGCCGACGTAGCGGAGCTGCTCGGCGGGCAGCTGCTCGAGGAGCGCCCTCGCGACCGTCAGCCCGCCGACGCCGGAATCGAACACACCGATCGGGGCATCAGCAGACGGAGACGTCACCCTTCGAGGTTACCCGCAGCCGGGGGTACGGCTTTGCGCGACTTCCCCGTGCGGCTGGTCAGCCACGCCGCGAGGACGCCGGCCAGCGCGCCGAAGACGTGTCCCTGCCAGGAAACGCCCGGGTTGCCGGGCAGCAGGCCGGCGAGCATGCCGCTCCACACGCCGAGCAGGACGACGGCGACCAGGATCTGCCCGGCGGCGCGGTTGAAGATGCCGCGCACCAGCAGGTAGGCGAGCCAGCCGAAGGCCAGCCCGGACGCGCCGACCGTGACCGTGTTGGCCGGCCCGATCAGCCACACCCCGAGCCCGGAAACCACCCAGATGATGGCCGTGACCAGGGCGAACCGGCCGATCCCGGCGGCCATGGCGAGGAAGGAGAACACGAGCACCGGCACGGTGTTCGCGAACAGGTGCGACCAGCCGGCGTGCAGCAGCGGCGCGAACAGCACGCCGTCGAGGCCGGACAGCATCCGCGAGTGGATGCCGCCCTGGTCCAGGTCGCCGGGCAGGATCACGTCCACCAGCTCGACCAGGTAGAGCAGCAGGGTGAACGAGAGCGCGACGAGCGCGGCCGCCTTCGGTCTCGGCGGCAGCACGCGTTTCGCGGCGTCGGTTTCCGGGTCCGGGTTCACGGGCAGTGTGCTCACGTGATCGACGCTACGTCGATCCGAGCGGGTCCACCTCGGGTGAAATCCCTGATCCCGGCAGTGAGGCTTGTTCAGCCGTCGCCCGGCGCAAAGGTCACCACTGGTCGGCGACCTGCAGTCCGTAGCGCCGGTCTAACCAGAACAAGCCTCATTCTGTCGGTCCCTCCCGCTAGCGTCTCGGGCATGGGGAACTTCGACGTCCACGGATACCTGAAGCGGCTCGGCCTCGACGCGGAGCCGCCGAGCGTGGCCGCGCTGCGGCGGCTGCACTCCGCGCAGGTCGAGCGCGTGCCGTACGAGGCGCTGGAGATCCAGCTCGGGCGGCCGACGCCGCTGGAGCCGTCGGCGTCGCTCGCGCGGATCCTGCGGGGCCGCGGCGGGTACTGCTACCAGCTGAACGGCGCCTTCTCGGCCTTGCTGCGCGAGCTCGGCTACCAGGTCACGCGCCACCTCGGCGGGGTTCAGGGCGGTCCGGGCGACGCGCCGAACGTCGACCGCAACCACCTGGCGCTGACCGTCACCGGGGTGCCGGACGAGCCGGGGACGACGTGGCTGGTGGACGCCGGGCTCGGCGACGGCATCCACGAGCCGCTCCCCCTACGGGAAGGCACCCACCGGCAAGGCCCGCACACCTACCGGCTGCGGCCCTCGGAGGTGGCGCCGGGCGGCTGGCGGTTCGACCACGACCCGTCGGGCAGCTTCGCCGGCTTCGACTTCGCGGCGGGCGCGGCGGAGATGGCCGACTTCGCCGAGAAGCACGCGTGGCTGTCGACGTCACCGGAGTCCGGGTTCGTCCGGGTCTGCGTGCTGCAACGCCGGGACGCGACGGGCGTCGACACCCTGCGGGCGCGGACCCTGAACCGCCACGGTGCCAAGGAGTTCGTCGAGTCCCCGGCGGACTGGTGGACGGCCGCGGCGGACGTCTTCGGCATCACGCCGGACCTGTTCACGGCCGAGGAGCGCGAGCGGCTGTGGCGGCAGGTCGTTGCGCAGCACGAAGCCCACACGGGAGGACCGGTGGTCAGCGTGTGACCGGAGCCGGCGGCAGCGGGGCCTTGCCGAGCGCGAAGTCGACGGCGGCGTCGGCGTGCAGGCGGGTCGTCGGGAAGGTCGGCACGGGCGAGTCCTCCGGGCCGACGAGCAGCTCGATCTCCGTGCACCCGTAGATCACGCCCTCGGCCCCCGCCTCGACCAGCCGCGCGATCACGCCGCGGTAGGCGGTCCTGGACTCGGGCTTCACCACGCCGAGCACCAGCTCGTCGTAGATGACGCGGTGGACGAGGTCACGGTCTTGCGCGCTCGGCACGAGCACGTCGAGGCCGTGCGCGGCGAGCCGGTCGCGGTAGAACGGCTGCCCCATGGTGAACCCGGTCCCGAGCAGCCCGACCCGCCGGATCCCGGCGGCGCCGACGGCCGCGGCGGTGGCGTCGCCGAGGTGCAGCAGCGGGATGCCGAGGCCGTCTTCCAGCTGCTCGGCGACCTTGTGCATGGTGTTGGTGCAGAGCACGACGAAGTCCGCTCCCGCCGCTTCGAGCGCGCGAGCCGCGCGGTTCAGCTCGGCGCCGGCGTCGTCCCAGCGGTCTTCGGCCTGCATGGCTTCGATGGCGGCGAAGTCGACGGAGTAGAGGATCGTGTGGGCGGAGTGGAACCCGCCGAGGGCGTCCTTCACCCGTTCGTTCAGCAGCCGGTAGTACTCGGCTGAAGATTCCCAGCTCATCCCGCCGAGCAGCCCGATGACCTTCATGCTGTTCAGCATGCCCGAACTGCGCACGGCTTTCGCCGGGGTGTCGAACGTCCTGGTCACCGACGGCACCTCCGGCGTGCTGGTCGACGGCTTCTTCTCGCGGCCGTCCCTGCTGAAGATGGCGACGCGCGTGGCGCCGGACCGCGAGCGCATCGACGAGGCACTGAGCCGGCTCGGGGTCACGAAGCTCGACGCCGTCCTGGTGGCGCATTCGCACGTCGACCACGTCCTCGACGCGCCGGTCGTCGCGCAGCTCACCGGCGCCACGCTGGCCGGCTCGCCGTCGACCCGGAAGGTCCAGGAGGGCTACGACCTGGCCGCGGAGCCGTTCGAAGAGCTGGTGCCGGGCAGGCCGGTGGAGTTCGGCGCGTTCACCGTGACCCCGATCGACACCCGGCACAGCGCCGGCGACCGGGTACCGGGCGAGATCACCGAGCCGGTCCGGCTGCCGGCCAGGGCGAAGGACTTCAAGACCGGGCGGTGCTACTCGTTCCACATCGCGCACGCGGCGGGCAGCGCCGTCGTCCACGCGTCCGCGAACTTCGTGCCCGGGGCGCTCGCCGGCCACTCCGCGGACGTCGTCTACCTCGGCGCGGGAGCGGCCGGCAAGCAGACGGAGGAATGGCGGGAGGAGTACTGGCGGGAGACCGTCGGCGCGCTCAGGCCGCGCAAGGTCCGCCCGATCCACTGGGACGCCTTCTGGCGCCCGCTGTCCAAGCCGCTGAAGCTGCTGCCGAAGGTGTTCGACGACCTGGGGGCGACCATGGCCACCTTCGAGCGGCTGGCCGAGGCCGACGGCGTCGACCTGGCTCTGCCCGAACTGTGGAAGGCCGAGTGACTCAGGCCCAGAGCTGCCCGTCGAGCCGCGCGGCGGCCTCGTCGAGCGACCCCGCGTAGGCACCCGTCGACAGGTACTTCCACCCGGCGTCGGCGACGACGAAAGCGACGTCCGCCTGCTCGCCCCGGGCCGCGGCCTTCTCGGCCACCGCCAGCGCCGCGTGCAGCACCGCGCCCGTCGAGATGCCCGCGAAGATGCCTTCGTTCTCGAGCAGCTCACGCGTGCGGCGAAGCGCGTCGTACGCGCCCACGGAGTAGCGGCCGTTCAGCACCGAAGCGTCGTACAGCTCCGGGACGAACCCCTCGTCGAGGTTGCGCAGGCCGTACACCAGTTCGCCGTAGCGCGGCTCGGCCGCGATGACCTGGACGTCCGGCTTCGCCTCGTGCAGGTACCGGCCGACGCCCACCAGGGTCCCGGTCGTGCCGAGGCCGCCGACGAAGTGCGTCAGCGTCGGCAGGTCCTTGAGCAGCTCCGGGCCGGTGCCGCGGTAGTGCGCGTCGGCGTTGGCCGGGTTGCCGTACTGGTAGAGCATCACCCACTCGGGGTTCGCCTCCGCCAGTTCCTTCGCCCGCCGGACGGCCTCGTTCGAGCCGCCCGCGGCCGGGGAGAACACGATCCGCGCGCCGTAGGCCTGCAGCAGCTGCTTGCGCTCGGTCGAGGTGTTCTCCGGCATGACGCAGACCAGCCCGTAGCCCTTGAGCTT
The DNA here is from genome assembly GCF_040629235.1 of Amycolatopsis sp. NPDC005961. NCBI lineage: Bacteria > Bacillati > Actinomycetota > Actinomycetes > Pseudonocardiales > Pseudonocardiaceae > Amycolatopsis > Amycolatopsis sp. NPDC005961. Next base: position 50,989 of record NZ_JBEXVF010000036.1, read on the forward strand.
GGCGGCCATGGCCAGCGAGATGCCGGTGTTGCCCGACGTCGGCTCCAGGATCGTGGAGCCGCGCCGCAGCTTGCCCTCGCGCTCGGCGGCTTCGATCATGGCCAGCGCGGGGCGGTCCTTGATCGAGCCGGTCGGGTTGCGGTCCTCCAGCTTCGCCCAGAGGCGCACGTCGTGCGTGGGCGAGAGCCGGGGCAGCCCGACCAGCGGGGTGCCGCCGAGCGCGTCGAGCAGGGACTCGAAGCGAGCCATCGATCAGCCACCGGCCACGGCGGGGAGGATGGTCAGGGTGTCGCCGTCCTTGACCTCGGCCTCGAGGCCACCGGCGAAGCGCACGTCCTCGTCGTTGACGTAGACGTTGATGAAGCGGTGCAGCTTCTCCTCCTTCACCAGGCGGCCCTTGATGCCGGCGTGGCGGGACTCGACGTCGTCGATGACCTCGAGGACGGTCGCGCCCTTCGCCTCGACGGACTTCTCGCCGCCGGTGTGGGTGCGCAGGATCGTCGGGATGGAGACGGTCACGGCCATGGGTTCTTACCTCCGGTGGGTTCTTACACGCAGACGCCGGTGGCGCGGCGGTTTATTCCGGCGGGGCTCAGTCGACGATCTCGACCGGCTCCTCGGTGATCTCGGCGTCCACGATCCGGTACGACCGGAATTCGTGCACTTCGGGGTCGCGGGTGGAGACGAGCACGTAGTGCGCGTCCGGCTCGGCCGCGATGTTCGCGTCGGTCCGCGACGGGTAGGCCTCGGTCGCGGTGTGCGAGTGGTAGATCACCACGGGCACCTCGTCGTTGGCGTCCATCTCCCGGTAGAGCTTCAGCAGGTCACCGGAGTCGAACTCGTAGAACGTCGGCGACCGCGCGGCGTTCAGCATGGGGATGAACCGCTCGGCCGAGTCGGACCCCGCGGGCCCGGCGATGACGCCGCACGCCTCGTCGGGATGGTCACGGCGGGCATGGGCGACGATCTCGTCGACGAGTTCACGGCGGATCCGGAGCACACCGACATCTTAGGTGGTGGACACAAGCTGTCCAGATGATGAGATATTGCGCTCACCAGGACAATCGAGGCATGCCGATGCCCGCGAACGCCCGTGAACGCTGCCGCGAGTTCCTCGAAGACGGCGAGGTGATCCAGTACCTCATCCCCGGCATCTCGCTCTACGTCGACGGCGTCCGCACGCGGGCGGCGTTCTTCATCGTGGTCACCGACCGCGCCATCACGGTGCTCTACGGCGGTCGCTTCCGCCGCTACACCCCGAAAGCCGTCTACGACCGGGTGTCGCGGCGCACCGAGATCGGCCCGGTCGAGGTCCACCCGTCGCTCGGCCCGGTGCTGAGCTTCGCCCGGCTGCACCTCGAGATCGACGAGGAGTACGTCAGCGCGGTCCGCGCGGCGAACCTCGAAGGCGCCCACGACCTGCCGCCGGACCCGCTCCCGGACCTCTGACTCAGCCGAACGCCTCCGGCCAGACGTCCCGGTAGGCCGGCACGCCACCGGCCGTCGTCGCCGCCAGCAACCCGTGCACCATCGCCCGCGCGAACACCCTCGCCGCCGCCGAGCACAGCGCGTCCAGCGCCGCCGGGCGCGCCGCCGCGCCGAACGGGCCGCTCGCGTCCGGCAGCTCGTGCGCTCCCGTGGCCAGCGCGAACACCGTGTCGCCGTCGAACATCGTGTGGGCCGGGCGCACCGCGCGCGCCAGCCCGTCCTGGGCCGCGACCGCGATCCGCCGCGCCTCGGCCTTCGACAGCGCCGCGTCCACCGCGACCACGCCGATCGTCGTGTTCAGGTCGGTCCGCCGCGACGGCAGGTCAGCGGCGCGCGAAGGCCACGTCACGCCGAAGTCGCCGTGGTCGGCCGCGAACGCGCGGCCCGTCGAGAGGTCCACGGCCTCACCGGCCGCGTTGACCGCCGCGATCGCCCCGACCGTGAACTCGCCGACGACCTCGCTCGCGGACCCGATCCCGCCCTTCAGCGACCCGACGGCCGCCCCAGCGCCCGCACCGACCGTCCCCGAAGCGAACGACTCCGAAGCCGCTTCACAGGCCGCGTAGCCGAAGGACGCGTCAGGCCGGTTGCCCCACTCGCTGCGCGGCAGGTCGAACAGCACCGCCGCGGGCACGATCGGCACGACCTCGTGCGGCTGCGCGCCCACCGGGAAGCCCAGGTTCCGCTCGGCGAGCCACCGCATGACGCCGTCGGCCGCGGCCAGCCCGTACGCCGACCCACCCGAGAGGCAGATCGCGTTGACCCGCTGCACCAAGTTCTCCGGCTCCAGCAGGTTCGTCTCGCGCGTGCCGGGTGCGCCGCCGCGCTGGTCGACCGCGCCGACCGCGCCGTCGGGGACCAGGACCACCGTCGTCCCGGTGGCCCAGCCGTCGCCGACCCGCTCGTGGTGCCCGACCAGGACACCCGGCACGTCGGTAATCATCCGGTCAGCGCCTGGATCAGCGTCTCCTGCACCCAGGTCAGCCAGTGGTAGACGCCGAGGTGCGGCGCCCGCGGGTCGTCTTCGGGCAGCTCGTCGGGCATGTCGTCGGTGACGTCGAGCGCGGTGCCGAGCGCCAGCCGGACGTCGTTGAGCGCGCCGAGCCAGGCGTCGGCCTGCTCCTCGGTCAGCCGGACGTGTCCGCCGTCGCGGGGCAGCGTGTCGAGCACGATCTTGGCCACGCCGACCTTCATGTCCAGCAGCTCCGGCTCGTGCAGCGACCGCATCGCCGCGGCGGAGTCGAGGTCCTCGCGGGTCGGGTTGTCCGGGTCGAGCTTGTGGAAGTCCGGGAGCAGCCGCGAAAGCACGGGGTCGTCCGGGGACTCGGTCGGCCCGATCCGGATGCCGGTCAGCTCGGCGAGCTCGTCCTGGGGCGCCTCTTCGGCGCGCGCGGTGAGCATGTCCTCGAGCTGGCTGACCAGCCCGCGCAGCACCGCGGCTTCCTGCTGCTCGAAGCCCGCGTGGATCACCGCGCCCTTGCGCCGCCACCCGTTCACGAGGTCTGCTCCATCGTGGCCCACAGGCCCGCCGCGTGGAGCTTCGCCACGTCGGTCTCCACCTTCTCCTTGGTGCCGGACGAGACGATCGCCTTGCCCTTGTGGTGGACGTCCAGCATGAGCTTGGTGGCGTGGTCGCGCCCGTACCCGAACAGCTTCTGGAAGACGTACGTGACGTACGACATCAGGTTGACGGGGTCGTTCCACACCACCGTCCGCCAGGGTGTGTCCGACTCGGCGAGCTCGGCACCGGCCGGCTCGACCTGCGTCTGCTCGGCTGCGACAGGCATGGACATGCACCCCATGGTGTCACGGGGGCGACAGGGTACGCCGCGCCAGGTCCGGCCATGTGGGTGAATAGGCTGACCCCATGGGTTCACCGGAGCCGGCCACGACCAGCACTGCGCTGCTCACCGACCACTACGAGCTGACCATGCTGGGCAGCGCGCTCGCCGACGGGACGCACGCGCGGCCCTGCGTGTTCGAGGTGTTCGCCCGGCGCTTGCCGGACGGACGCCGCTACGGCGTCGTCGCGGGTACCGCCCGTGTCCTCGACGCGATCGCGGACTTCCGCTTCACCGACGCCGAGCTGTCGCAGCTGGAGGCGACCGCGGTCGTCGACGACGCGACGCTCTCCTGGCTCGCCGGCTACGAGTTCTCGGGCGACATCGACGGCTACCCCGAGGGCGAGCTGTACTTCCCGGGCTCGCCGCTGCTCACCGTCTCCGGCTCGTTCGCCGAGTGCGTGCTGCTCGAGACGCTGGTGCTGTCGATCCTCAACCACGACAGCGCGATCGCGTCCGCGGCGGCCCGGATGTCCGGCGCCGCGCACGGCCGGCCAATCATCGAGATGGGCGGGCGCCGGACGCACGAGTACGCGGCGGTCGCGGCGGCGCGGGCCGCGTACCTGGCCGGCTTCGCGACGACGTCCAACCTCGAAGCCGGGCGCCGCTACGGAATCCCGACGCGCGGCACCGTCGCGCACGCCTTCACGCTGCTGCACGACAGCGAGGAAGAAGCGTTCCGCTCGCAGGTCGACAAGATGGGCGCGGACACGACGCTGCTCGTCGACACCTACGACATCACCGCCGGCATCGAGACCGCGGTCCGCGTCGCCGGGCCCGAGCTGGGCGCGATCCGGATCGACTCGGGTGACGTCGGCCCGCTCGCCCGCCGCGCCCGCGAGCAGCTGGACTCCCTCGGGGCGAAGGACACCCGGATCGTCGTCTCCGGCGACCTCGACGAGCACGCCATCGCGGCGCTGCGCGCGGAGCCTGTGGACGCGTACGGCGTCGGCACCTCGGTGGTCACCGGCTCCGGCGCGCCGACCGCCGGGATGGTCTACAAGCTGGTCGAGGTGGACGGCAAGCCGGTCGCGAAACGCAGCGCCCACAAGGAGTCGCGCGGCGGGCGCAAGTCCGCGCTGCGGCGCCACCGCGGCACCGGCACGGCGGTCGAGGAGGTCGTCTGGACCACGGCGGGCGATGCGCCCGAGCCCGAGCCCACCGACCGCCCGCTGCAGATCCCGCTGATCCGCGGTGGCCGCGCGGAGGCGGACCTGCCTACGCTCGACGATGCCAGGCAGCGGCTGCGCCGCGGCCTGGTCAGCCTGCCGTGGGAGGGCCTCAAGCTCTCTCACGGCGAGCCCGCTATTCCGACGCTGTTCCTCTGAGAGGAGACCGACCCATGGGGACCGCGCTGATCGTGGTGGACGTGCAGAACGACTTCTGCGAAGGGGGTTCGCTCGGCCTGCCGGGCGGGGCCGCCGCGGCCGCCGCCATCTCGAAGCAGGCCGCCGAGGGCGGGTACAGCCACGTCGTGGCCACCCGGGACAACCACATCGACCCGGGCGCCCACTTCAGCGAGACCCCCGACTTCAAGGACAGCTGGCCGGTGCACTGCGTCGCCGGCACGCCGGGCGCGTCGTTCCACCCCGCGCTCGACGTCGTCCCGATCGGCGAGGTGTTCTCCAAGGGCGAGTACAGCGCCGCCTACTCCGGCTTCGAGGGCGCGGCCCGCGACGGGAAGTCCCTGGAAGCGTGGCTGCGCGAGCACGACGTCACCGACGTCGACGTCGTCGGCATCGCCACGGACTTCTGCGTCCGCGCGACGGCGCTCGACGCGGCTCGTGCCGGCTTCGGGGTCCGGGTGCTGCTGGACCTGACCGTCGGCGGCTCGCAGCCGACGGTGGACGCGACGATCGAGGACTTCGACCAGGCGGGGGTCACCCACACCGGCACGGCGTTCGTCGGGTCGGCGGAGTGAAGGACCTGCGGGCCTCGCTGGCCGAACACCGGCTGGTCGCGATCCTGCGCGCGCCCGACGCGGCCCGCTTCGCCGACGCGGCGATGGTGCTGCACGCGGCGGGCGTCCGCCTGCTCGAAGCGACACTGACGACGCCGGGCGCGCCCGCGGCGATCACCGCGCTGCGCCTGGCTCTCGGCGAAGACGCGCTGATCGGCGCGGGCAGCGTCCGCGAACCGTCCGATGTGGACATCGCGGTCGACGCGGGCGCCGCGTACCTGATCACGCCGACGGTGAACCCGGCCGTCCTGGAGCGCGCCGCCGACCTGGACACCCCGGTGGTCTGCGGCGCGCTGACGCCGACGGAGATCGACCAGGCCTGGCGCCTCGGCGCGGCCGCGGTCAAGGTGTTCCCGGTCGCGGCGGTGGGCGGGGTCGCCTACCTGCGCGCGATCCGGGCGCCGCTGCCGGACGTCCCGCTGGTCCCGACCGGCGGCGTCCACCTGGCCGACGTCGAGGGCTACCTGCGAGCGGGCGCGATCGCGGTCGCGGCGGCGACCCCGTTGCTGGGCGACGCGCTCTCGCCGAGCGGCAGCCTGCCGGACCTGGCCGCGCGGGCGGGCGAGTTCGTCGCGGCGGCCGGCCGCTTCGCCACGGCTTGAACTCAGAGGCGCTACTTCTTCCCGAACGGGTCGCAGGCGGCCGTGCCCAGGTAGATGTCACCGCTCGCCGGGCCGCCCTGCGGGAACAGCTTGATGTGCACCGCGTGCGTCACCAGGCTGCCGTCCGGCGGCTGGGGCGTCACGGTCTCGTTGAGGATCACCGTCGCCAGCGCGGTGCCCGCCGGCCCGCCCGGGATGACGATCCGGTCGTTCGGCGGGATCTGCGCGGGCACGGTGATCCCCTCGACCGCGCCGATCGCGACCTCGCCGAGGCTGCCGGTCTCCGTCGTTGCGCACTTGGCCGAGTAGGTGCGCACGGACAGCGCCGGGCCGCCGAAGCGCTTCAGCACGCTGGTCGCGAACCGGTGCCCGGACGCCTGCGCGACCGACACCGCGCCGGACCGCCCGCAGCCGGTCTCGCCGACGCCGAACACCGCGATGTCGCCGGTCTCGCCGCCGGGCGTCCGGGCGCTGTAGGGGCCGTCGACGGTGCATTTCGCCAGCTCACCGGTGACAATGTGCTCGTTGTCGATGGTCACGTCGATCGCGCCGGAAGACGCCCATCCGGTGGACGCGCCCGACGCGGCGGCGACCAGGAACGGCGTGACCAGCGTCGTCACCGCCAGCAACCGGAATGTCCTCTTCCTGGCGTTTCGCATGCACCGGCCTCCTCGGTCGCGTGACAGTTCGTAGTCACCCTCTTCGTCATCGGCAGGCCCGGGGCCGTCCCTGATCGGGTCCACCCGGACGAGTGGACGGTGAGGAACGCAACTTCCGGGGTTTTCCCGAGGTAACGAGCGTTAACGTCGGCTGTCTGATCACCCAGGGAGGTTCTGTGTCTTCGCTGTCCTTCGCCGGCAAGCGGCCCGTGCTGGCCGACCTCGTGCCCGGCTCCCTCGTCCGGGACATCGCGCTGGTCGCCGGCGGTGCCGTGCTCACCGGTGCCGCCGCGCAGCTGACCATCCCGGTGCCGGGCAGCCCGGTGCCGATGACCGGCCAGACGTTCGCCGCGCTGCTCGTCGGCGCGTCGCTCGGCATGTCGCGCGGCGCCGCGTCGATGCTCGTGTACCTGCTCGTCGGCGCCGTGGGCGTGCCGTGGTTCCAGCACGGCACCGCGGGCCTGTCCGGCGCGAGCGCCGGCTACATCGTCGGGTTCGTCTTCGCCGGCGCGCTGGTCGGTGCGCTCGCCGGCCGCGGCGGCGACCGGACGCCGGTGCGCACCGCGGGCACCATGGTGCTCGGCAACCTCGTGATCTACGCGTTCGGCGTGCCGTGGCTGATGGCGTCCACCGGGTTCGACCTGTCCACGGCGTTCGCCAAGGGCGTGACGCCGTTCCTGGTCGGGGACGCGATCAAGATCGTCGTGGCCGCCGGCCTGCTGCCGCTGACCTGGAAGCTGGTCTCCGGCCGTAACCAGGACTGAGTGCTCGCCGCGGGACCTTCCGCACGGGAGGTCCCGCGACGCGAGTGGCCCGTTCGCGACGGAGCGCCGCTCTTTGTCGGAGGCGGCGGCTAATGTGTCGCTGTGCCCGCTCGAACTGACTTCCCCGGCGTCCTCGAACTCCTCACCCACGCGGTGGAGTCCGTCGGAGGTGCCGAGCGCCCGGGGCAGGTCGAGATGGCGGACGCCGTCGGCCGCGCCATCCGCACCGGCGAGCACCTGGCCGTGCAGGCCGGCACCGGCACCGGCAAGTCCTTGGCCTACCTCGTTCCCGCGATCCGGCACGCCGTCGAGAAGGAAGCCACCGTCGTGGTCTCGACGGCGACGATCGCGTTGCAGCGCCAGCTCGTCGACCGCGATCTCCCGCGCCTGGCGAAGGCGCTGAAGAAGCCGCTGGGCCGCGAACCGACCTTCGCGATCCTCAAGGGCCGCCGCAACTACATGTGCCTGCACCGCCTGGACTCCGGCGCGCCGGACGAGCCGGAGGACGCCCAGCTCTTCGACCCGTTCGCGGTGTCGCGCCTCGGCAAGGAGGTCACGCGGCTGCGGGAGTGGGCCTCGGACACCGAAACCGGCGACCGCGACGAGCTCGTCCCCGGCGTCACCGACCAGGCGTGGCGCCAGGTGTCCGTGACGGCGAAGGAATGTCTCGGTGCTTCGCGCTGCCCGATCGGCACGGACTGCTTCGCCGAGAAGGCCCGCGCCGAGGCCGGCCGCGCCGACGTCATCGTCACCAACCACGCACTGCTGGCGATCGACGCCCTGCAGGGCTACCAGGTCCTGCCGGACCACGACGTCGTGATCATCGACGAGGCGCACGACCTCGTCGACCGCGTCACTTCCGTCGCCACCGGCGAGCTGACCAGCGCGATGTGCGCGTCGGCCGCGCGCCGCTGCGGCAAGCTGATCGACGCCGACGTCGCCGACAGCCTCCTGGAAGCGGGAGACGGGCTGGCGCTGATCGTCGACGACCTGCCCCCGGGCCGGATGGACGAGCTGCCGCAGCCGCTGAAGGGCGCCATCCCGGCGATCCGCGACGCCGCGCACCGGTGCATCACGTCGCTGGGGTCCGATCGCAAGGAGGACCTCGAAGGGGCCACCGCGCGGAAGCTGGCGCGCTCGCTGCTCGACGAGGTGCACGACACCGCGGTCCGCCTGCTGGAGGCGTTCGACGACGACCAGGCGCACCAGCGCGACGTCGTCTGGCTCGCCGGCGACAAGTACGCGTCGAACCCGCGGCCGCCGGCGCTGAAGGTGGCGCCGCTGGGCGTCGCCGGGCTGTTGCGCGAGCGCGTCTTCAACCTGCACACGACGGTCCTGACGTCGGCGACGCTGACCCTCGGCGGGACGTTCGACACCATGGCGCGCCAGTGGGGCCTCCCGCCGGCCGCTCGCGTCGAAAAGGCGCCAGGAGCCGCGACCGACAAGGAAGCGCCGTCCGACGACTCCGGCCCGAAGTGGACCGGCCTGGACGTCGGGTCGCCGTTCGACCACCGGAAGAACGGCATCCTGTACCTGGCCAAGCACCTGCCGCCGCCGGGCCGCGACGGCCTCGCGACGTCCACAATGGACGAACTGGCCGAGCTGATCGAGGCCGCGGGCGGGCGTACGCTGGGGCTGTTCTCTTCGATGCGCGCGGCCAAGCAGGCGGCCGAGGAGATGCGCGAGCGGCTCGACTTCCCGATCCTCTGCCAGGGCGAGGACGCGACGTCGCTGCTGGTCCAGAAGTTCTCCGAGGACGTCCGCACGTGCCTGTTCGGCACGCTGAGCCTGTGGCAGGGCGTGGACGTCCCCGGTCCGTCGCTGCAGCTCGTGGTGGTCGACCGGATCCCGTTCCCGCGCCCGGACGACCCGGTCTCCTCGGCCCGGCAGCGCGCGGTGGAAGCCCGCGGCGGCAACGGGTTCCTCACCGTGGCGGCCACGCACGCGGCTTTGCTGCTGGCGCAGGGCACCGGACGGCTGCACCGTTCGGTCAGCGACCGCGGGGTGGTCGCGGTGCTGGATTCGCGGCTCGCGAACGCCCGCTACGGCGGATTCCTCCGTGCTTCGCTGCCTCCGTTCTGGCCGACGATGGACCCGAAGGTCGCGCGCGAAGCGCTGCGCCGGCTGGACGCAGCCGCGCCCGCGTGACGCGGTCCACAACACCGACCGGTACGGTGAAGCAACCGAAGCAATAAAGGGAGCACCGGTTGACCCAGGATTCGTCCAGCGCACAGTCCCGGACCGTCAGTGTCGACGACACCGGCGTACGGCGGCGGCTCGCGGACGGCAGCGAAGAAGCTGTCACGTGGGCCGGCCTGTCGTCGGTGATGGTCCGCGTGATCCCCGACGGCCCGTGGAACGAAGACGTGTTCTTCATGCTGGTCGGAACGGACGGCAAGGGCACGGCGGTCCCGAGCGGCGACCCGGCGGCCGACGCCCTGATCGAGCGCCTGCAGTCCTTGCCCGGCTTCGACAACGAGAAGTTCATCGAGGCCATGACGACCGACGCCGACCAGGCTTACGTGGTCTGGGAATCCAGCGAGAACTGACGGGACGTCCGCGTAACAGATCCACCGCCCCCATCGACTGCGAAGGCGATCAGCTCTTCGGCATCGGCTCAAGGGGGCGGGCATGGGGTTGCGGAAGATCATCGCCGTCGGCACGGTTTTCGCGTTGGCTCTCGTGGCCGCGATCACCGGTGCGGGAGCGGCTTCGGCCAGCGTGACAGTGCTGTGTTCCGGCAGTTCGTACTCCACTTGCATCGCCGGCGGCCACACCGCGCACAGCTTCGAGCAGCACTACCTGGACAGCCACTGGGGTGCCTACGGCGGCCACAACTGCACGAATTACGCGGCCTACGTGCTGTCGGCCGTCAACGGCGCGCCCACCCCCACCTACCAGCTGGGCAACGCTTGGCAGTGGGCTGCGAACGCCGCCGCGCACGGGGTGCCGGTCAACGGCTCTCCCGCTGTCGGCGCGGTCGCCCAGTGGGACGCGAGTTCAGGTGGCGCCTCACCGGACGGGCACGTGGCCTACGTGGAGGCCTGGGACGGCACCAACCTGGTCATCTCCGAAGACAACTACGCGACCGGACCGTTCCGCTGGCGGATCATCACCGTCGGCGACGCGCAGTGGCCCAGCCACTTCCTCCACTTCAAAGACCTCGCGTCCGCGGGGCAGAACCGCGTCTCCGTCCTGGCCCCCGACAGCGAGGTCTACGCGAAGGACGGGCTCAGCGGCGGCTGGCTCGACCAGGGCGCCCGGGCGATCGCCGTGTCCGACGGCGGCCCACGTCAGGCGCTGCTCGACTCCGATCACCAGGTGTACGCCAAGGACGATCTCGGCGCCGGCGGCTGGCTCGACCAAGGAGCGGCGGCCGTCAAGGTCGTCGTCGGTCTCACCGGCCGGCTGGCCATCCTCACGCCGGACAACTGGGTGTACGCCAAGGACACCCTCGGCGCCGGCGGTTGGCTGAACCAGGCGGCGCAGGCGACGGACGTGGCCGTCGGCCAGACCCGCATCGCCATCGTCACGCCTTGCGGTGCCGTCTACGCCAAGGACCACCTCGGCTCCGGCGGCTGGATCCAGCAGACCGACTGCTCCACGGCCACCGATGTCGAAGTCGGACCGACGGGCCGCATCGCCTTCATCCGGACCGACGGCGAAGTGTTCGCGAAGGACGACATCAGCGGCCCCGGCGGCTGGTACGACCAGGCGGCCACCGCCGGGCAGCTGCGCATCGGCGGCACCCGGCTGGTCATCCTCACCCCGGACAGCCACGTCTACGCCAAGGACCACCTGGGCGCGGGCGGCTGGATCGACCAAGGCGCTCAGGCTGTCCAGATCGCGGTCACCAAACAGGGCCGCTTGGTCCTGCGCAACGCCGGCAACTACGTCTACACCAAGGACGACATCGGCCCCGGCGGGTGGCTCGACCAGGGCGCGCAGGTCCTCAGCCTCGCCGGCTGACGGTCAGACCGGGAACTCCTCCGTCACCGGGATCCCCTTCTTGAGCGTCCGGCTCACCGTGCACAGCCGCTCGATCGCGCGATCCACGGCACCGGCCAGCGCCTCCCGCTGATCCGCCGCCAAAGTCGACACGTCGACATCGAAGGCCACGTGCACCGCGTCCAGCTCCGAAGCGCCCTCACGGCGATCGGCGCTGACGGTCACGCGGAACTTCGCGTCTTCGCCCACTCGCCGCGTGATCAGCTCCTCGGCGGTCACCGCGCTGCACCCCGCGGCCGCGATCTGCAGCAGCTCCGCGGGCGAGAACGCCCCTTCGGCGCCGGTGCGGCCCAGCCGTACCTCGGCGCCCCGGTCGTTGCGGCCGACGAAGGAGTGCTTGCCGTCGCGCTGTACTTCGAGTCCCATGTCCGCTCCAACCCGGTCAGGAAACCGCTTGTTCCGGCTCCCACTGGGCAAGAACCGTGATCGTGCCCGGATCGACCTCGGTGAACCCGGCGTCCCGGACGGCGACGACGCGATCGCGCCGCCACGCTCCCTCGGGGTCGTCCCCGGGGTGCAGTTCCTTCCACCGCGCGACGCTCGCCGTGCGCACCGCCGTCCGGTAGCCCCGCGCGGCCCAGCCGTCCAGCGCGGCGTCGTCCAGCAGCGCCGCCAGGATCATCGTGGCGTGCCCGACCTGCGCGGCGGCCTTGCCGACGGTCATCGGCGCGTGCGGGTTGAGCAGGAGCAGCGGGACGCCGGCGGGCAGCGGCCCGGGCTCATCGGGCGGCAGCTCGCTGCCCGAGATCTGCAGCCGCGAGACCTCCTTGGGCGCCTCGGCGACCAGGCCCGGCACCAGGGCCCGCGCCTCGGCGCCGTCGATCTCGACGGTGATGCCCGGCAGGTCCTGAACCGCCGCCCAGTGCGCACCTCGCGCGCGCCGCGCCACCTTGCGGATCCGGTTGTCCAGCCACGCGTGCATCGGCTCGGCCCACTCGCCACCGGGCTCCGAACGCTCATCGAGGCAGACCGCCAGCGCGGCGGCCGCGGCGGCCTCCAGCAGCGGCGTGCGGCCGGGCGGCTCGGCCCGTTCGATGCGCAGGATCACCGGCATCGCCCGGACTTCCTCCGGGAGCTCGTCGGAAGTGTCCGAAGTGTCTTCGGCCGGGAGCCCCAGCCAGTACGCGTAGCGGGCGCCCAGGGGGTCGAGAACGCTGCTCACGGACGCATCAGCTCGAGCCCGTCGGCGGCGTCGGCCGCTTCGACCTCGCCGCGCGTGAGGCCGAGCACGAACAGCACGGCGTCGAGGTACGGGTGCGAAAGCGCGGTGTCGGCCACTTCTCGCAACGCGGGCTTGGCGTTGAACGCGACGCCCATGCCGGCCGCCGAAAGCATGTCGATGTCGTTGGCGCCGTCCCCGACCGCGACGCACTGCTCGAGCGGGATGTCGTACTCGCCGGCGAAGCGGCGAAGCACCTTCGCCTTGCCGGCGCGGTCGACGACCTCCCCGACCACACGCCCGGTGAGCTTGCCGTCGACGATCTCGAGCTCGTTCGCCGCCGCGAAGTCGAGGCCCAGCTCCTCCACCAGACCGCCGATGACCTGCGTGAACCCGCCGGACACCACCCCGGTCTTGAACCCCATCCGCTTGAGCGTGCGGATCGTCGTGCGCGCCCCCGGGGTCAGCTCGATGGACGCGGCGACCTCGTCGATCGCCGAGGCGGGCAGGCCCTCCAGCAGGGCGACCCGCCGTTCCAGGGACTCGGTGAAGTTCAGCTCACCGCGCATGGCGGCCTCGGTGATCTCGCGGATCTCCGGCTCGACCCCGGCGTGCGCGCCCAGCATCTCGATGACCTCGCCCTGGATGAGCGTCGAGTCGACGTCGAAGACGACCATCCGCTTCGCCCGGCGCGTGATCCCGGCCCGCTCGACGGCGATGTCGACGCCCACCTCGACCGCGGCGTCGGCGAGCTCCGAGCGCAGGGCGGCGTCGGCCTCCCGGGTGTCGCGGTCGACCGAGACGTACAGCTCCAGCCCGGTCACCGGGTAGTCGGCGACGCTGCGGATCGCGTCGATGTTGGCGCCCAGCGAAGCCAGCCGGCGCGCGACCTCCGAGAAGCCCCGCGCGGTGACCGGACGGCCCAGCACCACCAGCACGTGGGTGGAGTCGCTGCGGCCCAGCGCGAACGGGTCGTCCCCGATCGCCGAGCCGATCTTGACCTCGACCTGCATGCCGACGGACGCCATCGCCTGCTCGACCGACTCCTGCAGGCCCTCCGGGTCGCGGTACACGCCGGCGAGGACGCCGAGCACCAGCTGCCCGCGGATGACGACCTGCTCGACGTCGAGCACGTCGACGTCGTGGCGGGTCAGCACGGCGAACAGCACGGACGAGACGCCCGGCTTGTCGGGGCCGGTGGTCGTGATCAGGACGGGGGTCTGGGTCACTGGTCATCCCTCGTTCGGCGACGCTGCACAGTCAGTCTGCCGGTCCGGCCGCGGACATAAGTAGAGCGCGTGCCCGGCTTCACAAAAGCCGGGCACGCGCTCACTCGATCAGGTGCTACTTGTCGTCGCCTTGCTCGCTCGCGTTGTCCTTGGAGTGGTCTCCCGGGATCACCGCTTCGGTGAGCAGCTGCGACGGGGCCGAGTGGCTGTTGACCTTCTGCTTCCCGAAGAAGCCGATCTCACCCTCGTTGTGGATGCGCTCGATCATGTGCGGGTAGTGCAGCTCGAACGCGGGCCGCTCGGAGCGGATCCGGGGCAGCTCGGTGAAGTTGTGCCGCGGCGGCGGGCAGGACGTCGCCCATTCGAGCGAGTTGCCGTAGCCCCACGGGTCGTCCACCGTGACGATCTCGCCGTACCGGTAGCTCTTGAAGACGTTCCAGATGAACGGCAGCGTCGAGGCACCGAGGATGTACGCGCCGATCGTCGAGATCGTGTTCAGCGTGGTGAAGCCGTCACTGGTCAGGTAGTCCGCGTACCGCCGCGGCATGCCCTCCGCGCCCAGCCAGTGCTGGACGAGGAACGTGCCGTGGAAGCCGATGAACGTGGTCCAGAAGTGCCACTTGCCGAGCTTCTCGTCCATCATCCGGCCCGTGATCTTCGGGAACCAGAAGTAGATGCCGGCGAAGGTCGCGAACACGATCGTGCCGTAGAGGACGTAGTGGAAGTGCGCGACGACGAAGTAGCTGTCCGACACGTGGAAGTCGATCGCCGGCGCGGCCAGCATGATGCCGGTCAGGCCGCCGAAGAGGAACGTGACGATGAAGCCCATCGAGAAGATCATCGGCGTCTCGAAGGACAGCTGGCCCTTCCACATCGTGCCGATCCAGTTGAAGAACTTCACGCCGGTCGGGACCGCGATCAGGAACGTCATGAAGGAGAAGAACGGCAGCAGCACGGCACCGGTGGCGTACATGTGGTGCGCCCACACCGCGACCGAGAGGGCCGCGATGGCCAGCGTCGCCCAGACCAGGCTCTTGTAGCCGAACATGGGCTTGCGGCTGAACACCGGGAAGATCTCCGACACGATCCCGAAGAACGGTAGCGCGACGATGTAGACCTCTGGATGGCCGAAGAACCAGAACAGGTGCTGCCAGAGGATCACCCCGCCGTTTTCGGGGTCGAACACGTGCGCGCCGAGATGCCGGTCCGCCAGCAGGCCCATCAGGGCCGCGGTCAGGATCGGGAAGGCGAGCAGGATCAGGATCGACGTCACCAGGATGTTCCAGGTGAAGATCGGCATCCGGTACATCGTCATGCCGGGCGCGCGCAGGCAGACCACGGTGGTGACCATGTTGACCGCGCCGAGGATGGTGCCGAGACCGGAGACCACCAGGCCGGAGATCCACAGGTCCGCGCCGACGCCCGGCGAGTGGATCGCGTCCGACAGCGGGGTGTAGGCGAACCAGCCGAAGTCGGCGGCGCCACCCGGCGTCAGGAAGCCCGACAGCACGATCAGGCCGCCGAAGAGGTACAGCCAGTACGAGAACGCGTTCAGCCGCGGGAACGCGACGTCCGGCGAGCCGATCTGCAGCGGGAGCACGAAGTTCGCGAAGCCGAAGAGGATCGGGGTCGCGTACAGCAGCAGCATCACCGTGCCGTGCATGGTGAACAGCTGGTTGTACTGCTCCTGCGACAGGAACTGCTGCCCGGGTCGCGCCAGCTCGGTACGGATGAGCATGGCCATCGCGCCGCCCGCCATGAAGAAGGCGAACGACGTGACCAGGTACATGATCCCGATCTGCTTGTGGTCCGTCGTGCGGAACAACCGCAGCAGGTACGAACCCTTGACCGACTCGCGCGCGGGGTACGGGCGCGTCGCGATCGGCTTGGGGGCTACGGCCGTCACTCCTGCCTCCAACACTCAAACCTCGTGGTGGTCATCGTCCGGCCGCCGAGGTGGGCAACGCCCGGTTCAGCGGTCAAGGGGGATCGTAGCCCTCGCTACCGACAGTCGCGCGCACCGGCTGGCAAGATCGGTCCGTGGCCGACGAATACACGCGCGCCGCGGTTCGCGCGGCACTGACCGTGACCTCCCGGCTGGGCCTGCGCGAGCACGAGCCCGAGGTCCTCCACGAACGCTCGAACGTGCTGGTGAAGCTGGGTCCGCTGGTCGCGCGGGTGCCGGGGACCACCCGCCTCGCGCGACCCGGGCCGGCCTGGCAGGAGCGGGACGTGGCCCTCTCCCGGTTCCTCACCGAACGTGGTGTGCTCGTCGTCTCACCGGCCACGGATCCCCCGGCCGGACCGCATTTCGCCGAGGGCCTGCCGGTCACGCTCTGGCACCACACCCCGCACGATCCGGACCACCGGTACGCACCGGACGTCGTCGCGCGTTCGCTCGCCGAAGTGCACTCCGCGTTGCGGGACTACCCGGGCGAACTGCCCCGGCGAGGCCCGCTCGACGACCTCGGGCGGATCTTCGACCGGCACGACCTGGACGGCGAAGCGCCCCGGTTGCGCGCGGAGGCCGACCGGCTCGCCGAGGCGCTCCCGGACGTCGCCGTGCAGCCGCTGCACGGCGACGCGCACCCCGGCAACCTGATCGCCACCCCCGCCGGCCCCTGCTGGCTGGACTTCGAGGACACCTGGCTCGGGCCGCTGGCCTGGGACCTCGGGATCCTCGCCCGGCAGGGCGGCCCGGAGTTCCTGGCCGCCTACCCCGGCGAGCCGGCCGGCGCCTCGGTCGAGCCCTGGGTCCGCCTCCGCGAGCTCTACTCGGTCGTGTGGCAGTACGTCATCGCGATCCGGTTCCCGCACCGGCTCCCCGGCGCCCGTTCGGCGCTCGCCGCCTACTTCTCGTGAGTCGCCGGGTACCAGGAGAGGATCGCCTCGACCACGCCCGCCGGGTCCTCCAGCGGAGTCAGGTGCCCGACTTCGGGGAGCACCACGAGCGTCGCGCCGGGCATGGCCTCGACCATCGCGCTCGCCGCCGCGACCGGGGTGATCGGGTCCTCTTCGCCGACGACGACCAGCGCGGGGACGCCCGCGTCGCGCAGCAGCTCGAGGGAGTCCGGCCGGGTCCGCAGCGCCAGAGCCGTCCACGAGATCCCGGCGGGCGGCTGTGATTCGATGATCGCCCGGACGTCCTCGACGACCTCCGGCCGGCGCTCGCGCGTCGACCCGGCCAGCAGGTTCGGCAGGTTGGCCTCGGCGAGCCAGCCGCCGATGCCCTCGTCGTCGACGCGCTCGGCCACGTCGAGCCGGCTTTGCGCGGCCTCGGGCGTGTCGGGCGTGGCCTTGGTGTCGATGAGCACGAGCCCGCCGACCCGCTCCGGCGCCAGCCGCAGCACGGCCATCGCGAGGTAGCCGCCCATCGAGCAGCCGCCGAGCACGACCCGGTCCAGCTCCAGGCGGTCCAGCAAGGCGACGACGTCGCGCGCGGCGTCTTCGAGACTCGGCTCGCGATCGGACTCCGGCAGCGGCGAGCGACCCAGCCCGCGCTGGTCCGGGGTGATCACCCGAAGGTGTGACGCGAGGGGCTCGCGCACCGCGTTCCACATGCGGGCGTCCAGGGGAAAGGCGTGGAGGAGAACCAGCGGCAGTTCCGTCATGCGGGCCATTTTGTCGGACCCCCGCGCTAGCTTCGCCGATGTGTTCACCGACATCGAAACCGACCGGCTGCTGCTGCGTCCGCTCCACGAGGCGGACCGGCAGGCGATGGTCGACATCCACACGGATCCGCGCACCAACCGCTTCCACCCGGACCCGCCCGACGTCCCGCGCGCGTCGGCGATGTTCTCGGAGTGGCTGGCGCACTGGGCCGAGCACGGCTTCGGCTACCCCGCGGTGCTCGAACGCGGCGGCACCGAGGTGCTCGGCATGTGCGGGGTGCGGCTGCGGGAGTTCCACGGCGAGAAGGTGCTGAACCTCGGCTACCGGTTCCGGCCGTCGGCGTGGGGCAAGGGGTACGCGGGCGAGGCCGGGCTGGCGGTCCTCGGGTGGTGTGCCCGCGAGCTGCCGTCCGTGCCGGTGCTGGCGAGCGTGAGCGTCGACAACAAGCCGTCGCTGCGGGTGGCGGAGCGGCTCGGCTTCACCGAGTACACGGAGGAGATGTACGACGGCGCGATGTCGCGGCACTACCGGCGCTGAGCCGGGCGATCTTTGACAACTCCAGAAGGAATGGCGTCACCGGCGGCGGTTCGGCCGCCGGCGCGCCCGGGCGCCCCAGCAGGCCCGGTGCCAGTGCCGCCGGTCGGCGACGGAGCCGGTCTCGTCGGCCGGCCAGACGACGAGGTGCGGCGTGCCCGGCCGGATCTCGTGGTCGCAGCCGGGGCACCGGTAGTCCTTGGTGGCCTGCGAGCCGGGCACGGTCCGCACGAGCCAGTCGCCGTCGGACCCGGACTCGGCGCGGGCCCAGCCGGTCGCGGCACCGAGTTCGCGTTCGGGCGGCCCGCCGTCCGCGCGGCGGCCGGGACGATTCCGTCGAGGCACCCCCGAACGGTAACCGCCACCCGCTCCCGCCCACCCGCCCCTCCAGCCCCCACGAGTCGTCCACACAGGTACGCGAGTCGTCCATCTGGATACGCGAGTCGTCCGCCCGAGTACGCGTGTCGACCCTCCAACCACGCTTGATGCCCCTCCAATCACGCGTGATGCCTCTCCAGTCACGCGAGATGCCCCCGCAATCACGCGAGATGCCCGTCCCGTCACGCGTGATGCCCGTCGGTGCTCAAGCCGCGACCCGGCCACCGGCCCGCAGCCGGCGACGGATCCCGTCGTGGCCGAGCCCGTCCCAGCCGAGCCGGGCCAGCGTCCGGCCGGTCAGCCGGAAATCCTCGCCCCCGAGCACGGACATGATCGTGATGGCGGCGTCGACCATCGGCGTGGCGACCCCGGCGCACCGCGCGAGTGCCTGCAGCGGCACGAGCGTGGAGCGGATGTCTTCGGTGAGGAACCGGTGGTCGAGGCTGGTCGGCGCGGCGATCGTCCGGTACGGCTCCACCGTCCGCAACGCGTCGAGCAACGTCGTGGCCGAGCAGCCGTAGTAGCGGTCAAGGACCTCGGTCATGGGCAGCAGCCGGGCACCGTACGCCCGCGCGACGGCGGCGAACTCGGCCTCGGTCCGCTCCAGCAACGCAATCGTGCGGTGCGAAACGCCTTCGACGTAGAAGAGCAGCTCCTCCGCACGGTCGATGGTGCCGAGGTTGGCCAGCGCGATCGGCACGTGCGCGACCGCGCCGAAGTCGTGCAGGCCGCGTTCGACGGTGTTCCGCGCGACCTCCAGCATCGGGAACCACTCGCGCAGCAGCCCGGCCTGCCGTCCGACCGCGGACGGCGTGCTGCCGGAGATCAGGTTCCAGCCCTTGGCCCCCAGCACCGTCACCCCGCCGGTCCCGGAAGGCCGGGCGGCGAACAGCGCGTCGGTCTCGACGACGTCGACCGCCGGTGCCCCGGCGGCGGCGAGCGCGTGCGCGAACTCGACGCTCCCGCACAGCTTGCTGGAGAACAGCACCACCACCTGTCCGGCCCGAAGATGCGGCGCAAGCCGGACAGCGACCTCCGGATAGGCGGTGGTCACGGTCGCGACCAGCACCACGGCCCGCCCGGCCAGCGCCGCGGGGTCCGCCGTCACCTCCCGCAGCGGGAACCGACCGTCGAGCACCCCGCTCGCCAAGATCTCCCGCCGGCGCGCGATGTCCCGCACGCCCGACAGATCCCGTGTGCAGAGGTGCACGGGCAACCCCAGTGACGCGAGGTGGGCCGCGACCGCCCGTCCCTCACCACCGGCCCCGACGACCCCGATCCCGTCCAGCCCGCTCATCCCGCCCACTCCCGTCACTCGGTACGCAGTGGACAGGTCGGCACGCCGATCGGGAAAGTTCCCGCCGGAGCACGTTCCCGGAAATACGCTCGCTCACCCCTGAGCGAGCGCCAGCGGCACCAGCTGTTCGGCCGTGGTGAGCGACCCGTGCTGCCCGATCAGCGACGTCTCCACGGCCTCGGCGAGCCCCCGCACCATCCCGAACCGCCCCCGGGCCGCCGCGACGACGTCGCCGATCCGCGGCAGCACCCGGTCGCTGACGGTGTGCCCGAACCACCCCTCGGCGACGGCCTCCTCGCGCGACCGCACCCAGGCCCGCTCGCCCAGCACCGCCCGCCAGGCCGCGAGGACGTCCGCGGCCGCGCCCGGCTCGGTGTAGACGTGCCGGGCCCGCACCTCGCCCCCGAAGGTCCGGACCCCGGAAAGCAGCTCCGGGACGTCTTCGAGGTCGAGCTGGTCGTCGACGGCGACCATCCCGTGGTCGGCGACCACCGCGAGCAGGGCACCGGCCGGCAGACCGTCCACAAGGGACTCGACGAGCCGGTCGACCTGCCGCAGCTGGGCCCGCCACGCGGCCGAGCCGGGGCCGTAGACGTGCCCCAGCAGGTCGAGGTCACCGTGGTAGGCGTAGCAGAACGCGCGCCCGTCGAGCACGGACAGCGTCCGCGCGGCGAGGTCACCGAGCGCGTGCACCCCGGCGTACCGCGCTCCGCTCTGCGTGGCCAGGGTCAGGGCGGTGTCGCGGAACTTGGCGGCCGACACCACGGCCGCGTCGATGCCCGCCGCGGCGGCCCGCTCGAACGTCGTCGGCAGCGGCTGCACCTCGCGGGGCGGGAGGGCGCCGCGCAGGTCGCTGCCGTCTTCGTGGCTGCACCAGCGCAACGCGTTCAGCACGCCGGTGCCCGGCATCTCGAACGTGTAGCCGACCATGCCGTGCTCGCCGGAGGCGAGCCCGGTGCCGATCGCCGCCACCCCGGCGGCCGTCGTGGACGGGAAACCCACGCGCAGCGGCTCCCGGGCCAGCTCGGTCAGCACCGGCGCGTCCGCCGCGTGTTCGGCCAGCAGCTCCCAGCCGAGCCCGTCCACCAGCAGGACCCCGGCGCTGCGGGCCTCCGGCAACGTCAGCGTGTTCCCGCAGCCGGGCACCCCGAGCGCGGCTAGCAGGGACGGGACGACCTGGCCGAGGTGCGGGACGTCGGCGAGCGTGGGCGGCTGCACGCGCCCACCTTCCCATCCGCGGGGCACTCCGGCGATAATCGCGGCATGCCGACCTACGCCTACCGCTGCCGCGAGTGCACCGAGACCTTCGAGCTCCTGCGCCCGATGAGCGAATCGAGCGCGCCGGCGGCCTGCCCGGAGGGCCACGCCGACACCGTCAAGCTGCTCACCACGGTCGCCCTCACCGGGGCCGCGAGCGGATCCGCGGTCCCGGCGGGCGGTGGCGGTGGCTGTTGTGGCGGCGGCTGCTGCGGCTAGAGCACCTTCAGCGCCTGCTCCAGGTCGGCCCAGAGGTCCTCGACGTCCTCGAGCCCGGCCGACAGGCGGATCAGCTGGTCGGACACGCCCGCGTCGTGCCGGTCGCCCGCGTCGACGATCCGGTGGCTGATCGATCCCGGGTGCTGGATCAGGGTGTCGACGCTGCCGAGGCTGACGGCCGGCGTGATCAGCCGGACCGCGCCGATCAGGGCGTGCGGGTCGCCGTCGACCTCGAACGCCACCAGCGGCCCGCCCAGCCGCGGGTAGTGGACGGCCGTCACGGCCGGGTGGTCGCCGAGCCGTGAGGCCAGCGTCGCCGCGGTGGCCGAAGCGGCGTTGACGCGCAAAGGCAGCGTGGAAAGCCCGCGCAGCAACAGGTATCCGGCGAGCGGGTGCAGCACACCACCGGTCGCGAAGCGGATCTGCCGGAGCCGGGCGGCTTCCTCGGCGTCGCACGCCACGATCCCACCCATCACGTCGCCGTGGCCGCCGAGGAACTTCGTCGCGCTGTGCAGCACGATCCGCGCACCGTGACGGCCCGGGCGCTGGAGCACCGGGGTCGCGAAGGTGTTGTCCACCAAGAGAGGCACGTCCCCGCAGGCGGCCGCCAGCGCGGCGATGTCGGCCTCGGCGAGCGTCGGGTTCGCCGGCGTCTCGACGAACACCAGCCCGGTGTCGGGCCGCAGCGCGGCGGCGACGGCGTCCGGCGCGGCCCAGGTGACCTCGGTGCCGAGCAGCCCGGACTCGAGCAGGTGGTCGCTGCAGCCGTAGAGCGGGCGGACGGCGACGACGTGCCGTTTCCCTTGTGCCACCGCGGAAAGCAGGCAGGCCGAGACGGCGGCCATCCCGCTGGCGAACGCGACGCCGTGCTCGAAGCCTTCGAGCTCGGCGAGCGCCCGCTCGAACCGTTCGACGGTCGGGTTCCCGACCCGGCCGTAGATCGGCGGGCCGTCGAGTTCGCCACCGGCGGCGAACTCGTCGATCCGGGCGGCTTCGGCGGCACTGTCGCGGGAGGGGTAGGTCGTCGACAGGTCGAGCGGGACGGCGTGCACCCCGAGGTCCGTGAGGTCGTCACGGCCGGCGTGGACGGCACGCGTGCGCAGCGAGGAAGTCATGGCAGCATGGTCGAGCTTTCACCGGATCCGAGGCAACAGTCTCGGATATCATTCGCCGATGTCCGATTCTGTCGAACTGAGTCCGGTCGACCTCGAGATTCTGCGCCTGCTCCAGAACGATGCCCGGGTCACCAACAAGGACCTGGCGGCCGCGGTCGGCATCGCGCCGTCGACGTGCCTGGACCGCGTCGCCCGGCTGCGGGACACCGGCGTGATCACCGGGCAGCACGCGTCCGTCGACGCGGCGAAGCTGGGCCGTCCACTGGAGGCGTTCCTGTTCGTGCAGGTCCGCCCGCACCGGCGGCCGCTGGTGGACCCGTTCATCGAGCACCTGCTGTCCCTGCCCGAGGTGCGCGCGGTCTACCACCTGACCGGGCCGGACGACTTCCTCGCGCACGTCGCGACCAGCTCCGCCGGCGAGCTGCAACGCCTGGTCCTCGACGAGCTGACCTCCCGGGACGAGGTCGCCCGCGTGCACACGAACCTCGTCTTCCAGCACTGGAGCGGTGGACCGCTGCTCCCGCCGGGTGCCTGAGTCACAGCGTCGCGAACCAGCGGCGGGTCTCGCGCGCGGAGGTCAGCCGGACGACCGCGGGGCACGGCGGTTCGGCGGCCCAGGCCCGGATGGTCGCCCGCTTCTTCGCGAACGACCTGAAGTGCCAGCGGATGATCGAGTCCGCGGAGAACATCTGGCGGAACGACTCGACGTTGCCGTTGCAGATCCGCTCGCGGGTCACCGAGCGCAGGGTGGTCCGGCGCACCAGGCGGCCCAGCGAAAGCCAGCGCGGGTAGTCGAGACCCACGATGAGCTGCGTGCGCGGCAGCACGACGTCCTTCCACCTGCTGTACGCCGCGTCGAGGACCCAGCGCTCCCCCGCGCACACCTCGGCGAGGCGGCGGCGCTGCTCCTCGTCGGGCACCTGGACCCAGCCCGGCAGCCAGGTGAGGTCGTCGGCCGAGACGTAGGGCAGGCCGGTGCGCTCGGCGATGCGGGCCGCGAGCGTCGACTTGCCCGAGCCGGTCACGCCGTAGACGACGATCCGCTCAGGCGTCGAGATCACGGGCGGGCTCCCGCGGTCCGCGGTAGGGCAGCGTCTGGCTGTAGACGATGCTCGTGGTCGTGCTACCGAACTGGGCCAGCTCGTCCATCGTGCGCTCGAGGTGGGCCATCGAGGCCGCGGCGACCTTGAGCGTGTAGCAGTCGTCGCCGGTGGTGCGCAGGCATTCGAGGATCTCGAGGCGCTCGCCGAGCAGCTTGTGCAGCGCGTCGTGCCGGCTGCCGGGGTACTTGAGCCGGACGACGGCGAGCACCGGGTAGCCGACCTTGCCGAGGTCGATGTCGGCGCGGTAGCCGGTGATCACCCCGGCCGACTCGAGCCGCCGGAGCCGTTCGGTCGTGGCCGACGCGCTGAGGTTCACGCGGCGGCCCAGTTCGGTGAGCGGCAGCCGGGCGTCCTGCTGGAGCTCGACCAGGATGGCCCAGTCCGTCTGATCGAGAGTCTCGGTCACCGGGCGAATCTACCGCGAGATCCACGGCCGGAGCCGCCGAACACCGTGATCATTCCCTTCCGATCACGGCTTTGACCTCGATAGCCTTTCGTGGTGAAGATCGGCGTGAACGTCCCCAACTTCGGTCCCGGCACCGACCCCGGCGTGCTGCGCGCCTGGGCGCGGACCGTGGAAGGCCTCGGCTACGACCTGCTGATGGTTTCCGACCACGTCGCGATCACCCCGGACGTCGCCGGCCAGTACCCGGCGCCGTTCTACGAGCCGTTCACGACGTTGTCGTGGCTCGCGGGCGTCACCGAGCGGGTGCGGCTCGGCACCACCGTGCTGGTCGTGCCGTACCGGCATCCCCTGCTGGTGGCCCGGATGGCGGCGAACCTCGACGCGCTCAGCGGCGGCCGGCTCGTGCTCGGCGCCGGCATCGGCTGGGCGAAGCAGGAGTTCGACGCGCTCGGCGTCCCGTTCGAGCAGCGCGGGAAGCTCACCAGCGAGTACCTCCGGACGATCCGCGCGGCCTGGGCCGACCACGACGACTACCGGGCCGGCCCGATCCCGCTGTGGCTGGGCGGGCACAGCGACGCCGGGCTGCGCCGTGCGGTGGAGCTCGGCGACGCGTGGCACCCGTTGCGGATGACGATGTCCGGGTTCCGGGAAGGCCTGGAGCGCCTGCAAAACGTGGCCGGCGACCGGCCGGTGCCGGCGTTCGCGCCGCGGATCCTCTTGCGGGTGACGGGAACCGCGGTGACCGGACCGGAGCGGCGTGCCGGAGAAGGCACTCTCGACCAGGTCCTCGACGACCTGGCGCAGTTGCGGATGCTCGGGGCGGACACCGTCGTGCTCGACCCGTTCGATGCGGACCCCGCCGAGACCCTCCACCCGGAGGTCGCGTGGCGGGACCTGGCGGCCGTGGCCGCGTCTTGGAAGGAGATCCGGTGAAGGACACCGAAGAAGCCCTGTTGCGGCGCGCGATCGAGCTCGCCCGTGAAGCGCGCGAGGAACACGGCAACCCGCCGTTCGGCTCCCTGCTGGCCGACGCGGACGGCAACGTCCTCGCCGAGGATCGCAACACCTCGTTGACCGACAACGACATCACGGCGCACCCGGAGCTGAAGCTCGCCCGCTGGGCGGCGCAGAACCTGGCACCGGAGGCCGCCGCGGCGACCACGATGTTCACCAGCACCCAGCCGTGCGGGATGTGCACCGGCGCGATCGAGCGGTCCGGGCTCGGCCGCGTCGTGTACGCGCTGTCGACGGAACAGTTCCTCACGCTGCGCCCGCCGGTCACTTGGGGCGGGCACGAGCTCCAGGGCCCGGCGCTGTTCGACGAGGCTCGCGTGCCGGTCGAGGGTTATTACCGGTGACGAGCTACGAGGTGCGCCCGGTGGCGCACGTCGAGTCGTCGCTCCAGGACCGTGGGACGGCCCCGAAGCAGGGCGACGAAGGCGCCCCAACGGCCCGGGTGGTGTTCGCCCCGGAGTTCCACCCGGCGGCGGCCGACCTCCGCCCGGGCGACCGCCTGGTCCTGCTGACGTGGCTGCACGAAGCCGACCGCGACGTCCAGTCGGTGCACCCGCGCAGCGACCCGGGCCGCCCCCGCGAAGGGGTGTTCTCGACGCGCTCCCCGGACCGCCCGAACCCGATCGGCCTCCACACGGTGACGGTGACGGCGGTCGAGAACGGCACGCTCACGGTGACGGGCCTGGAAGCCATCGACGGCACGCCGGTCCTGGACGTGAAACCGGTCCTCGGCGAGGTCGCCGGCCGCTGAGCCGCACCGCCGCAGGCTCCACCCACAGGGCGTACCGGAACGAACCCTTGGCATCTGCTGCTGGCGGCAGTTCTACCTGGTGGAAGTCTCGCACCGGGGCCGGATCATGGTGCAACCCGACGACGCGCGATATGGGCGCGTCGCCCTCAGCCTGGGAAGCTGATCAGTAGTCCTTGAAGCCCTTCCCGGTCTTCCGGCCCAGCCGCCCGGCCGTCACGAGGTGCTCCAGCAGCGGCGCCGGCGCGAAACCCTCCTCGCGGAACTCGTTGTACAGCGTGCGCTGGATGGCCAGCGACACGTCCAGCCCGACCACGTCCAGCAGCTCGAACGGGCCCATCGGCAGGCCGCAGCCCACCTTCATCGCCGTGTCGATGTCGTTCGCCCCAGCGTAGTGGGCCTCCAGCATCTTCACCGCGTCGTTCAGGTACGGGAACAGCAGCGCGTTGACGATGAAGCCCGCGCGGTCTCCACAGTGGACAGCGTGCTTGCCCACCGCCGAACAGACCGCGCTCGCCGTCGCGACCACGTCCGGGGCGGTCGCGATCGTCGAGACCACCTCCACCAGCTTCATCACCGGGGCCGGGTTGAAGAAGTGGAGACCGATCACGTCGGACGGCCGGGACGTCGCCGCCGCGCACTCGATCACCGGCAGCGAAGACGTCGTCGTCGCCAGCACCGTGCCCGGGCGGGCGACTTCGTCCAGCGCCGCGAACACCGCCTGCTTCACCGACAGCTCCTCGGCCACGGCTTCGACGACCAGGTCGACGTCGGCCAGCGCCTCGAAATCGGTCACCGGGGTGATCCGCCCCAGTGCGAGAGCGGCGTCCTCTTCGGACAGCTTGCCCTTGACCACGGCCTTGTCGAGCGACTTCTTGACGCGAGCCACCGACGCCTGCGCCTTCTCCAGGCTCCGGGCGCGCAGCACGACCTCGAGACCGCGCTTGGCGAACACCTCCGCGATGCCGGTCGCCATCGTCCCGGTGCCGACCACGCCGACCCGGGCCACCGGCCGCGGCGGGACACCCTCCACTGTGGACTGCACAGAAGCGTCCGAGACCACGGTGGGCGAATCCGGCGCGTCGTAGGCGTAGAAGCCGCGGCCGGTCTTGCGTCCCAGCTGGCCCGCCGTGATCATCTGCTTGAGCAGCGGCGCCGGCGCGTGCAGCCGGTTGCGGGACTGGTGGTACATCGTGTCGAGGATCTCGTACGCGGTGTCGAGCCCGATCAGGTCGAGCAGCGCGAGCGGACCCATCGGGTACCCGCAGCCGAAGCGCATCGCGGCGTCGAGGTCCTCGCGCGTGGCGTAGCGCTGCTCGTACATCCGCACCGCGTGGTTGAGGTAGCCGAACAGCAGCGCGTTCGCGATGAAGCCGGCCCGGTCGCCGATCACCACCGGCACCTTGCCGAGCCGCTCGGCGAACGCCACCACCTCGGTGACCACCTCCGGCTCGGTGACCACGGTCTTCACGATCTCGACGAGCTTCTGCACCGGCGCCGGGTTGAAGAAGTGCATGCCGACGACCTTGCCGGGCCGCGTGGTGTGCACCCCGATTTCGGTGATCGACAGCGACGATGTGTTGGACGCGAACACGACCTCGGGCCGGGTGATCTTGTCCAGCTCCGTGAGGACGTCGGCCTTCAGTTCCAGGCTCTCCGGGATCGCCTCGATCACGAGGTCCACATCGGACAGATCGGAGAGCGAGATGCTGTACCGGATCCGGCCGAGCAGCTCCGCGCGCCCGTCCGCGTCGAGCTTGCCGCCGGAAAGAGCGCGCTCGGTCGAGTGCTCGAGGTGCCCACGGCCCCGGGCGACACCGGCTTCGTCGAGCTCGACCGTCACGACGTCGAGCCCGCTGCGCGCGAGCACTTCGGCGATCCCGGCCCCCATCGTGCCCAGGCCGACCACTCCGACCGTCGAGATGTCCCGCGCCATCGAGGCCTCCAGAGATGTTACTCGCTGGTAATTGGCCCCTGACTCTGCCACACGGGACCGCCGGAAGCCCAGACGGAATCGAGTCAGTACCGCGCAAGTCACCCGGTCGGCGAGCCGGATTCACTCGCCGAAGTTGCCGTCCACCAGCTCTTTCGCCTTGTCCAGGGCGGCGGGCGCCTGCGGTCCGCGCGCCCGTACGCGGATCCGGTCGCCCTGGCGGGCACCGAGCGACATCAGCGCCAGCACGCTGTGGGCGTCGGCCTCCTGGTCACCGAGCCGGACGGAGACCTCGGCGTCGAACGCGCTCAGGGCACGCGCCAGCACCGCGGCCGGCCGCGCGTGCAGCCCGACCTCGTTCCGCAGCACCAGCTCGACCTCGCCGCCATCACCACCATCGCCGGGGGCGGGCTCGGCCGGAGTGAGGTCCTCGGGCATCCCGGCGGCCGCGGCGGCCTCCGCCACCGCCTTGCGGTCCTTGCCCGACTGCGCCGCGACCGCCGCCGCGATCGCGCCTTCGACCAGCGGGCCGTCCGCGACCAGGGCGGCCGAGGGGTCGGCCAGCGATTCGACGGCCAGCTCGGCGGTCATCTGCGCGCTGCCGAGGTCGTAGAGCAGCACGACGCCGTCGCCGGAGTCGGCGCGCTGGGTGGCCGCGACGACCTCGTCGTAGTCCGTGCCGATCGAGCCGTCGGAAAGACCCCCCGCGGCCATGATGGTGACGTCCGGCGCCATCTGGGCGGCCAGCTCCGCCAGCCCCTCGGCGAGCTTCGAGCTGTGCGAGACGAGCACGATGCCGACGCTCACCGGGCAGCCTCGGCGAACGCGCGCAGCAGCAGCGCCGACGACCGCGCGCCGGGATCCAGGTGCCCCACCGCGCGCTCGCCCAGGTAGGACGCCCGGCCCTTGCGCGGCACCAGGTCCACAGTGGACTCCGCGCCGCGGTCGGCCGCGTCGGCCGCCGCCGTCAGCACCGCGGCGACGTCCCCGCCGTCCTCGGCCGCCTTCTCCGCGGCCGAGACCGCCGGGATCAGGGCGTCGACCATGGTCGCGTCGCCGCCCACGGCCTTCCCCCGGGCCTGGACGCCTTCGAGTCCCGCGCGCAACGCCTCCAGGAGGGCCGGAACGTCGAGGTCCTCGGCAGTACCGAGCTTCGTCGAGGCACGCAGGAAAGCCGTGCCGTACAACGGTCCCGCGGCCCCGCCGACCTTGGAGATCAACGTCGTCGCGACGAGCTTGAGGACCGCACCCGGCGTGTCCGGCGGGCTCGCGTCCAGAGCCGCGACGACGGCGGTGAACCCCCGGTTCAGGTTCTCGCCGTGGTCGCCGTCGCCGATCGCGCGGTCGAGGTCGATCAGCTCGGCGCGGTGCTCGGCGACGACGGCCGCCGCGGCGCGCACGGCCGCCGCGACCCCGTCGGCCTTGCAGGTCATCAGACCCCCCACCGCAGCGCCGCAGTGTTCACCGGGGCGTCCCAGAGCTCGGTCAGCTCGTCGTCCAGTTTGAGCAACGTCAGACTCATCCCCTGCATCTCGAGGCTGGTGATGTACGGGCCGACCAGCCGGCGTTCGACCACGATCCCACGCTCGGCCAGCAGCCGCTCGGCGATGCCGTGCGCCAGGTACAGCTCGACGAGCGGGGTCGCGCCCATCGAGTTGGTGAACAGCAGCACGCGGTCACCGGATTCGAACGGCAGGTCCTCCACCACCGCCTGCACCAGCCGCGCCACCAGCGCGTCGGCCGGTTCGAGCGGGATCCGCTCGCGGCCGGGCTCGCCGTGGATGCCGATGCCGAACTCGATCTCGCCGTCGCCGAGGTCGAAGCTCGGGGTGCCGGCGTGCGGCACGGTCGGCGCGGTCAGCGCGACGCCGATCGACCGCACCTGGCCGATCACCTTCTGCGCCAGCGCGGTCACGGCGTCGAGCGAGTCGCCGCGCTCGGCGGCCGCGCCGGTGATCTTCTCCAGCAGCACCGTGCCGCCGACCCCGCGGCGGCCCGCGGTGTAGGTCGAGTCCTTGACCGCGACGTCGTCGTCGATCACGACGCTGCGCACCTCCAGGCCGTCGGCGGCGGCCAGCTCGGCGGCCGTCTCGAAGTTCAGCACGTCGCCGGTGTAGTTCTTGACGATGAGCAGGGCGCCCGCGTCGCCGGTGGTCGCGGTGACGGCGGCCTGCACGGCGTCGGGCGTCGGTGAGGTGAACACCGCGCCGGGCACGGCGGCGGCGAGCATGCCCTGGCCGACGAACCCGCCGTGCAGCGGCTCGTGCCCGGAGCCACCTCCGGAGATGACGGCGACCTTGCCGGCGACCGGCGCGTCGGCGCGGACCACGACGTCCGGATCCTCCTGGACGCGCAGGATGTCGGCGTGCGCGGCGGCGAGGCCCCGCAGCGACTCCGCGACGACGTTCGCCGGATCGTTGATGATCTTCTTCACGGCAGCCTCCGGCAACTTCGGCGGGTGGGTGTCCCCTTCCTACCTCTCCGCGCGGCCCGCCGCCAGGTCAAGGCCGGTCAGGGTTTGGGGAGCTTCGTGACGACGTTCTTCGCGACGGTGACCGCCTTGCCGCACGGGTCGTCGGTGTCCGGCTTGGCGTTGTAGTTCTCGTAGTCCACTTGGGCCAGTTCGACGTCGTCGCCCTGCCACGGCCGGTGCTGCCACTCCACCGAGCACCGCGACGCGCTCCCGTCGGCCTGCTTCCGGAAGGCCGTCACGCCGTTGCCGAGGTCCACCTTGGAGTAACCGTCCCCGGCGATCGGCGGCAGTCCCGGTTGGAACTCGACGGTCACGGCCGGGTTGGCGCCGTTGCTCCGCCACTGGCAGGAGTGCAGGCCCGAGGGCACGGACTTCGCCGACGGAACGGTGGCGGCCACCGCCGCGGTGTCGGCCATCGCGCACGGGTCGGCGGTCAGCAGCGTGCCCGCGGGCGTCGAGTACTTCTCCGGTGAGTTGTGCACCTTCTGCACGATGGCGTCCATCAGCGTCCGGCCGGGCCGGCACGGGTCGCCGGGGTAGGTGACCGTGAGCGTCAGGGCCATGTCCGGGTTCAGGGCCGTCATGGTCGCGACCGTGCAGCTGGTCTCGTCGGTCTTGTCGACGCGCAGCGGCAGCCCGCCGGCCTGCCCGGTCGTCTTGTCCGCGTGCGGCAGCAGGGTGTTGCCGATCTCGAAGTCGAGCCGGATCTCCTTGCCGCCGGGGTCCTTCACCTTGTTGCCGCACCGGTCGAAGGCGATCGACGACGGCGACGGGTCGTCCTCGACCGTGCCGAGGCCCAGCGCGCCGAGCGCCTCCTTGGTCAGGAACTGGCACGGCTTGATCGTGCGCAGCACGTTCGCCGCCACGGCGGCGTCGGTGATCGGGCCGTCGGAGATCTGGCCGGCACCGGCCGCCGCGGGCACCGTCGTCCGCGCGAAGTTGGACTTGCCGAGGTCCTGCCCGCACGCGGTCAGCGGCAGCGCGAGGGCGGTGACCAGCAGGAACAGCTTCGGGAGACGGCGGCGTCGAACGTCAGGGAGCACGCGGTGCACGGTAGCCGGAACCTCGCGTCCCTGTCCGGACAACCCGGCTATTCGACCTTCGCGGGCGGTGTGTCGGCGTCCTCGGGCTCGGCCGGCACGACGAGCGGCCGGACCCGCGCCCAGATGATGAACGCCGCGGAGACCACCAGCATGCCGAGGCCCGCCCACAGGTTGATGTTCACCCCGGCCGCCTTCTCCCGCTCGGCGTCGGACGTGAACCAGAGGCCCATCACCGTGAGGATCACGCCGTAGACGCCGATCAGCAAGGCGATGATCAGCCGGATGTCGAAAGCGCCCGCCTTCCGCGGTCGCGCGCCGGACTCGGTAGCCATGACGGACCTCCTAGAAGATGATGTTGAGGGCGATGGTCAGGATGAGCACGATGCCCGCGAGCAGGCCCGGCTTGCGGTACCAGCCCGCGTTCTCGCCGGTGTCGTCGTGCTTGCGCGTTTCCTTCGGGGTCAGCGAGTAGACCAGCCCCACCAGCTCTTCGTCCGGCTTCGGCTTGGTCGCCAGCGAGACCGCGACGCTCACCACGATGTCGACGACGAACGCGGTCCCCGCGGCGACGAAGCTGGTGCCCTGGCCGCTCAGGCCGATCACCCCGGCCTGCGACAGCCCCCAGACGGTGATCGCGGACGCGGTACCGAGCACGAGGCCGCTCCAGCCGGCGTGCGGCGTCATCCGCTTCCAGAACATGCCCAGGATGAACGTCGCGAACAGCGGCGCGTTGAAGAAGGAGAACAGGTCCTGCAGGTAGTTCAGGATGTTGCCGGAGTTCGACGCGATGAACGCGGTGCCGATGGCGAGGATCGTGCCGACCGACGTCACCACGCGCCCGAGGCGCAGGTAGTAGCCGTCCGGCTTGTCCTTCTTGATGTACGTCTGCCAGATGTCGTACGTGAAGACCGTGTTGAAGGAGCTGAGGTTCGCGGCCATGCCGGCCATGAACGAGGCCAGCAGACCGGCGATCGCGATGCCGAGCATGCCGTTCGGCAGCAGGTCGCGCATCAGCAGCAGGAGCGCGTTGTTGAACGTGACGCCGCTTTCCGCCTTGCCGCCGTCGAGCAGGACCTGCTTGTCCTTGACGTACTCGGAGACGGTGACGGCGGCGATCATGCCCGGGATGATCACGATGAACGGGACCAGCATCTTCGGGAACGCGCCGATGATCGGCGTGCGCCGCGCGGCGGACATGCTCTTCGACGCCATCGCGCGCTGGACCTCGACGAAGTTCGTCGTCCAGTAACCGAACGACAGCACGAAGCCGAGACCGAACACGATGCCGAGAATGGACAGGATGTTGTTGCCGAAGCCGGTCAGGTTGTCACCGGGCCACGAGTGCAGCTGCGCGGTGCCGCCCGGGCTGTTGGTGACCTTGTCGACCAGGCCCTGCCAGCCGCCGACCTTGACCAGGCCGATGATGGTCAGCGGGACCAGGGCGATGACGATCACGAAGAACTGCAGGACCTCGTTGTAGATCGCCGCGGAGAGACCGCCGAGCGCGGTGTAGGAGAGCACGATCGCGGCGGCGACGATGATCGACACCCACAGCGGCCAGCCGAGCAGCAGGTTCACCACGCTGGCCAGCAGGAACAGGTTCGCGCCCGCGATCAGGATCTGAGCGGCGGCGAAGCTGACGCCGTTGACGAGGTGGGCCGGCTTGCCGAAGCGCCGGCGCATGAACTCGGGAACGCTGCGGACCTTGGAGCCGTAGTAGAACGGCATCATCACGATGCCGAGGAACAGCATCGCCGGGATCGCGCCGATCCAGAAGTAGTGGACGGTCGGCAGGCCGTACTGGGCGCCGTTGGCCGACATGCCCATGACCTCGACCGCGCCGAGGTTCGCCGAGATGAACGCCAGGCCGGTGACCCAGGCGGGCAGCGAGCGGCCCGACAGGAAGAAGTCGAGACTGCTGGACACCTGACGCCGTGCCAGGTACCCGATGCCGAGCACCAGCACGAAGTAGAACGCCAACTCGATGTAGTCGATCGCACTCGCGTCGAGTCGCAGGTTCGCATCGGCTAGGACGAGCATCCGACCCACCTCTTTTCAACTGGACAACAACCCACAGGAATCACCACTGTCCTGTCGGATCCGGACAGTACTGCATGGATTCAGGGTCGGCACGCCGACGTGTCCAAAGTGGCCAGAAGGCGCGTCCCCCCTGCCCTTGAGCTGGGGAAACGCGCCTTCTGTCACGCACCGCGGGAGCGGTTGTGGATCACCGGTCGGTGGGCACCGCGATCTCGCCGTCTTCTTCGATCAGCTTGGCGAGCACGGCGTCGGGCAGGTAGGTGCGGTGCGGGTAGCCCGGGCCCCACGAGTTGAGCAGCGGCACGGCGCCGAGCTCGTCGGCCCGCGGGTTGGCGAGCACCGAGTGCACGTCGTCGACCGACTTGGCCCAGCGGAACGCTTTGATGCCCTGCTTGGCCTCGGGCGTGTACTTCTCGCGCGCCTGCCAGTCGTCGTTGGCGTACGAGTCGTCCCAGAGGACGTGCCCGGCCTCCTTGAGCACCTCGGCCGCGGCGCGGACCGACGTGCCGTTGTCGTCGCCGGGGTTGGTCTCGGGCCACTCGTCGCGCTTCTTGGCCGAGTCCCAGAGCCAGCGGGCGGTGTACTCGCTGCCGTTGAAGATCGACATGCAGCGCGACCAGCCGAAGCCGACGCAGGCGCCTTCCTTGCCCTGGTCGTAGAACGCGTAGTTGGCGTCGGTGTCCGGGGTGCCGCCCGGCTCGAGGCAGACGCAGTGGCCGCCGCGGATCCGGCCCAGCTTCTTGACGCCGGCCTTGGCGATGAAGAACTCGCCGGAGGCCTCGTCCTTCTCCGGGGTGTCGAACGCGGAGTACCAGTTCACCCCGATCACGACGGGCGCCTGCGTGGGCCGGTCGTCGGCGGACAGCGCGGTGAGCGGATACCTTTCCACGTGCCGCCAGTCGTCCGGAATGAACCGGCCCAGACGTGGGTCGGCCGGATCGGAACCGAGTGGGCGATAACGCATGACTTCCTCCTCCGTGCAGGCGAAAACGCGCGCGCACCGGCCGGACAGGCACGCGCACACGAGCTCGAAGGCGGACTGAAACGTAGGCACGACAAAGAAAGACGGCCGAGCGCACCACCCTCCGGCCACGCCGGACGCGCCGGCGGAACCCCTCGAAATGAGTGTGCCACTCGCGCACGTGAAAGGATCCCGAACTCACCCGAACAGCGCAAAAAGGCAGGTCAGAAAGGAGCCGATCACTTCTCGGACGCCTATCGGGTTAACGATTTCCTTGCGGAGGAATCATCCGGGAATCAGATACCGCAATTGGGCATCGATTCGGTATCGGCGCCGGGCCCGTCCCCGGGGCCGAGCGGAGGCACCGAGGTCACCCGCACCTGAAACAGCGGGCGCGCTTCCCGCGATCTTCATCCCACGATCACGGAGGTGCCGATGAAGCGAACGCTCGTCGCGATGATGGCCACGGCAGGGCTGCTGGCCGGCTGCTCGGGCGGGACTGCCGCGCCGGCGGCCACCACGACCGTGACCGTCACGACCACCCAGCCCGCGGCCGAGCCGTCCGCCGCCGGTGTCGCGGCACCCTCGGCACCGGGCCGGATCACCAAGCAGATCGGGGAGCAGATGGGCATCTACCCCGAGGCGCAGGGCTCGCCGTCCGGTCCCGCCACCGCGACGGGCACCATCACCGAGATCAAGAAGTCGCGCAGCCGGTTCACCGGTGAGTTCGCGCTGCGCGTGTCCGCGACCGTGCGGACGGGCAACGACGACGCCACCAACGCGGACGCCATGCGGGTCTGGTGGTGCGGCTCGGGAGCCTGGTCCACCCTCGACCCCGACACCGGCGAGCAGACGCCCGACACCTACGCGATCGCCTTCGACGTGCGATGAACCTCAATCCACCCGCCGGAAGCGCGGCACCACGCCGTCCGGGGTCTCGACCGTCTCCCCGAACATCGCTTCCGGTCGCACCCACAACCCGCGCTCGCCGTACAGCGCGCGGTACACCACGAGCTTCTCCTCGGTCTCACTGTGCCGCGCGACCCCGAGCACCTCGTACTCGCCGCCCTTGTAGTGCACGTACCGTCCGGGTTCCACCGTCAGAACAGCCGGAACTCGTCGGACTCGATGCCGCGCAGCTCGTCGTAGTCCAGCGTCAAGCAGCGGATTCCGCGGTCCTCCGCCAGCGTTCGCGCCTGGGGCTTGATGATCTGGGCCGCGAACACGCCCTGGACCGGGGC
Source organism: Amycolatopsis sp. NPDC005961 (assembly GCF_040629235.1). Taxonomy (NCBI): domain Bacteria; kingdom Bacillati; phylum Actinomycetota; class Actinomycetes; order Pseudonocardiales; family Pseudonocardiaceae; genus Amycolatopsis; species Amycolatopsis sp. NPDC005961. The sequence goes on from NZ_JBEXVF010000036.1 coordinate 86,073, forward strand.
CAGCAGCGGGTCGCGGTTCAGCAGCTCCAGGTACCTCGTCAGCTGCTCCACCCCGTCGATCTCGCCGCGGCGCTTGATCTCCACCGCCACCGACTTGCCGTCCGCGTCGCGGGCCATGATGTCGACCGGGCCGATCGCCGTCGGGAACTCGCGGCGGACCAGCGTGTAGCCGTCGCCCAGGGTCTTGATGTGCTCGGCCAGCAGCTCCTGCAGGTGGGCCTCGACGCCGTCCTTCTGCAGGCCCGGTTCCACGCCCAGCGCCTGGGAGTAGTCGTGGAAGACCTCCTCGATGGAGATCACCAGCTTCTCGCCCTGCTTGTTCTCGACGATCCAGAGATTGCCGTCCTCGATCAGCCAGCAGGGCGGGCTCATCCAGTTCAACGGCTTGTACGCGCGGTCGTCGGAGTGGACCGACACCGACCCGTCGGACTTCACGAGCAACAGGCGGGTGGCCATCGGCAGGTGGGCGGTGAGCCGGCCGGCGTAGTCGACCTGGCACCGCGCGATCACGAGACGCACCCGAGGAGGGTAGGACAGGGTCGGTGATACTGGGCGCGTGGACCCCATTCAGCGTGTCGCGTCCCGCGAGGTGTATCGGAACAACTGGATGACCGTGCGGGAAGACGACATCCGCCGCCCCGACGGCTCCGCGGGCGTCTACGGCGTGATCGACAAGCCGGACTACGCCCTCGTCATCGCCCAGGACGGCGACCGGTTCCGGCTGGTCGAGCAGTTCCGCTACCCGCTCGACGAACGCCGCTGGGAGTTCCCGCAGGGCACCGCGCCCGATCTGGCCGACGTGCCGCCCGCCGAGCTGGCCGCGCGGGAGCTGCGCGAAGAGACGGGCCTGCGCGCCGGCTCGATGGTGCCGCTCGGCAAGCTCGACGTCGCCGCCGGCATGAGCAGCCAGCGCGGCTGGGTGTTCCTCGCCACGGACCTCACCGAAGGCGAGCCCGAGCGCGAGCTCGAGGAGCAGGACATGCGCAGCGCGTGGTTCTCGCGCGCGGATCTCGAGAAGATGATCCTGGCCGGCGAGATCACCGACGCGCAGTCGATCGCCGCGTGGGCGCAGCTCATGCTGTTCGAGCGGCACCGGCCCTGAGCATCCCGCGGATCACCAGGTGGTGGAACGGCTTGATCAGCGCGAAGTAGGCCGGGCCGACGCGGTTGTGGAAGTGCACGATCGTGCCGAGCCGGAAGCCGCGAGGCACGGCTTCGACCGTCAGGTACCCGCTCAGGTGGCTGTCGTCCGCGCCCGCGACCAGGTAGCGCTCCGGGTCGCCGGCCCGGACGGTGAAGAACGCGACCCGGTCGCCGGGCGCGAACCCGATGTCCTCGGGCCGGAGCCGGCCGGTGCGCGGAACGGCCGCGGTGTCCAGCCGCAGCGCTTTGGCCAGCAGGTACCGGGCGCCGAACAGGACTTTCACCCAGGCGGGCGACCAGCCGAACACGCCGGCGACGAACTCGCGCAGGCTGTTCTCGCTTTCGATCTCCTTGAACTCGACGTAGTCGGCACCCTCGACGAACGGTTCGGTCATTTCCTTCTCCCCAGAACGAGTTCCAACGCACTCTTCAGCTGCCGGCCGGACAGTGGCGGCACGACCTGCCCGGCACCGACGACGATCAGGTACAGCGCCCGCGCCAGGCCGGCGTCACCGCTGACCTCGGTCAGGTAGGCCACGCGCGTCCGGTCGACACGCTCCTGGACCGCCCTCGCTTCGGCGTCCTGCAGGGCCCACGCCCGGACGGCGATCTCGAGCCCGAGGCCGGGTCCGGGCGCGAGGACGAGCTTCAGCAACGCACCCAAGCGGTCCCCCGAGGCCGCCTCGGCCTGCTCGACGAAGCGGGTCGTGCGCTCGGTCTCGAAGTGCTCCAGCAGCGCCGTGCGGAAGCCGCCCGTGCCCTTGAAGTGGTGGTAGAAGGAGCCTTTCGACAGGCCGAGCCGCTCGGCCAGCCGCTCGATCGTCACCGCCGGCGCGCCCTGCTCCTCCAGCAGCACCAACCCCGCGTCCAGCCAGTCCCGCTTGCTCGCCATGGCCATACCATACCGTATGGTACGGACGCTGGCCACGACGAAACCCCCGCCGGGACGCGGGGGGCTCAGTCGGGCCAGGAGGGCTTGCGCTTCTCCAAGAAGGCGGCCATGCCTTCGCGGGCGCCGGGCAGCTGCGACGCCGCGGCCATGACCTCCAGCGCGATGGCGTAGGCGTCGGCCTCGGGCCGGTCGAGCTGGGCGTAGAGCGTCACCTTGCCCATCGACTTGCTGGCCCGGCTGCCGCGCGTCGCCCGCGCCAGCAGATCCCCGACGGCGTCGTCGAGCTGCTCGTCCGGAACGACCCGGTTGACCAGGCCCCAGTCGAGCGCGGTCGCCGCGTCGATGACGTCGCCCGTCAGCGCCAGCTCCATGAGCCGCTTGCGGCCGATCGAGCGCGCCACCGGCACCGCCGGCGTGTGGCAGAACCAGCCGCCTTTGCCGCCCGGCAGCGCGAAGCCCGCCGACTCGGCGGCGACAGCCAGGTCGCACGACGCCACGAGCTGACAGCCCGCCGCGGTGGCCAGGCCGTGCACCCGCGCGATGACCACCTGCGGAATCGACTGCATGGTCTTCATCAGTTCGGTGCACACCGTCAGCAGCTCGCGCACGCCCATCAGGTCGCGCTTGGCCACGTCCCCGAAGTCGTGCCCCGCGGAGAACACCGGTCCCGCGCCGGCCAGCACGACGCCGGTGGCGTCGGACGTCCCCGCCGTGCGGAACGCGGCGAGCAGCTCGGCGAGGTGATCCGCGGACAGCGAGTTGCGCCGCTCCGGCCGGTTCATGGTGATCGTGACGGTGTCGCCGTCCCGGTTCATCAGGAGGTGCTCGTACATTCCCCGACCGTAGCCCTTCCGGACCGGAAAGTGCGCCGGTAACTGTCCGGGCCGACGCCCACCTCGGCGCGCATCCGTCGTCGCAGGTTGGC